>JALOPC010000081.1 GCA_025454095.1 Syntrophales bacterium
CGGATCGATACGGGGGGAGCGTCGAAAACAGGGCCCGGATCATCCTGGAGATCCTGGCTGCGATCCGGGGCGTCGCGGGCGGGGAGTACCCCGTCCTGGTGAAGGTGAACTCCGAGGATTTCCTGGAGGGGGGCCTCACGCGGGAGGACTCGCAGCAGGCAGCGCTTCTCATCGCCGCCGCAGGCGCCGCCGCCATCGAGCTCTCCGGCGGGACGCTGCTGTCGGGCAGGCTGAGCCCCTCGCGAGCGAAGATCGACACCGCCGATCAGGAGGCGTACTTCCGCGAGGCCGCGAAGGCCCTGAAGCCGAAACTGCGCATTCCCCTGATCCTGGTGGGCGGGATCCGCTCCTTCGAGGTGGCCGAGGGGCTTGTCCGAGACGGGGTCGCGGAGTTTGTGTCACTGAGCCGCCCCTTCATCCGCGAGCCGGGTCTCGTCAACCGCTGGAGAAGCGGCGACAGGCGGCGGGCGAGCTGCCTGTCCGACAACCGCTGCTTCGGCCCGGCCATGCGCGGGAAGGGTTTTTACTGCGTGGTGGACAGGGAGGAGAGAGAAGGAGGGTAGGGAGGGTAGAAGCGCGGACAAGTGAAACGATAGAGATCATTTTCCGCTCTTCTTCACTTCCTTCTTTTCGCGGATGCGATGGTAGCCCAGGGCCTGCCCCGTGGCGATGAGCGTGCCCGAGGCGCCGCGAACGTCCACGGTCCAGAGGCTCAGGGATTTCTTGATGTCGACGGGCCTTGCCTCCGCCGTGATGCGCTCCCCGGGCGCGGCGGCGGCAAGGTAGTTGATCTTCAGCTCCACGAGCAGAACATCGTACTCCATGGAGTTGGCGGCCACTGCGGCTGCCTGGTCGATCATGGACGACAGGATCATGCCGTGGGCGCGGTCGTGGGCATTGAGGTACTCGGGCCTGATCTCGACAGAGAGGCGGGAGTAGGCCCGGCGGACCTCTTCGAGCCGGATTCCCAGGAAGGAGGCCATGGGGTCCCTGGCGACGATCTCGCGGGCGAAGGTGATGTTCGCGTCATCCATGATGAGAGTTCTTTTACCAAGACTGTTCGAAAATATCCAGATGCGAGACTGCCTGAAAAGATGGGAGTCAGGAAGCGATGAAATTGAGAAGTTCGGAGACATGAACGCTGAGCGATTGGCTTTCGGCCTCTCCAGGCTTCTCAGGTTCCCAACTTCTCAACGTCCGAGTTTGAGCGTCAGTCCAGTTCGTATTCGAACTTGGCGACGATATGCAGGGTGGAGAGATTGAAGGTTGCAGGGAAGGGGGCGTAGGGGGCCGCGGCCTGCACCACGGCGAGCGCGCCGCGATCGAGAGAATCGGACCCCGATGAAGCGACGATGCCCGTTGCTGCCAGGGAGCCGTCGTTCTGGATGGAGAAGCGAACGATCGCCGTCCCCGTCTCGCTGCGCGAATAGGCGTCCTGGGGGTATGCCCACAGGGCCTCGATCCGCTGCCGCAGATCTCGAAGATAGGCCCGGTACTTCCCGGAGGGGTTCGCAAGGTCTACGGTCTCTTCGGGACCCGGGGCGGGTTCCCGATGGGGCTTGTCGAGCGAAACGTCCTTCCTGATTTCCGTCTTTCGGCTGTCGTCGGCCATTCTTGCCGGGGGGTCGGCAAGCCGCACGGTGAAGGTCTCGAAGGGTAACGGGGAGCCGGAAGAGACCAAAAGGCCCGCCAGGGACAGGAAGGCCACGTGGCAGACGCAGGACGCAAAGAGGAATCGGATCAGGACGTTTGTCGAAATCATGAGGCCTCACCCGTCAGAGAGCCCGTTATAGTCAACCACGGGAAATAAAGCAAGTTCGCTGCCAACCCGGCAGCCGACAAAGGACGAGCGATGGATCGGGATGAGCATTTCATGCGGCTTGCCCTCGCCGAGGCGCAGAAGGCCATGAAGGCCGGCGAGGTGCCCGTGGGCGCCGTCGTCGTCCGGGGCGGCGAGGTCATCGCCGCGGCGCACAACGAACCCGTGGGGCGCCGCGACCCCTCCGCCCACGCGGAGATCGTGGCCCTGCGCCGGGCAGCCGCCGCGGAGGGCAATTACCGCCTTGCGGGCACGACGCTCTACGCGACGATCGAGCCCTGCCTCATGTGCGCGGGGGCCCTCATCCACGCCCGTGTTTCACGGCTTGTCTTCGGGGCGACGGACCCGAAGGGAGGCGCCGTCGTTTCCCTCTACCGGGTGCTGGAGGACGATCGCCTCAATCACCGGACAGACGTCACGGCCGGGGTCCTGGCGGCGGAATGCAGCGAAATTTTGAGTAGATTTTTCCGCGAAAAACGATTATGAATCGTCCCTAGAAGCGGAGAGATACCGAAGTGGTCATAACGGGACCGACTCGAAATCGGTTTGAGGGCCTAACAGCTCTCACGGGGGTTCGAATCCCCCTCTCTCCGCCATTTTTTTCTTTTTCCCCCGCCTGAGCGGTTTTTCTCTTCTGCCCGTTCGCGCCCGATTCGGCACTTCCTTTTCCCTGATATGCTTCGCATTTTGCCCTGCAAGAAGGGTATGGACAAACGGCGGTTAAACTGGTAAGACACGCCCAATGTAAGGAGGGCTCCCAACGGGGGCCCCTCTTCGCTGATGCGGCATATTGCGGAGAGATGCCAGAGCGGCCGAATGGGCACGACTGGAAATCGTGTGTGCGCCCCTTAAAGGTGCACCGGGGGTTCGAATCCCCCTCTCTCCGCCAGATAACAAAAACGGCGGCGATCGGGTGTTGCCCGCCGTTTTTTCTTTCCCGGGCCACGGGCTGCGGTTCACGATGTGAAAAGGCTTCGGTCCACCATTTCCGGCCAGGTATTTCCCTTCGAGCGCATCGAGGAGTTCGCCGGCAACGGCGAATCCCTGGAGGTGGCCGCCGACGGGCTGGCCGGCGCCCGCGTGAGGCAGGGCCGGCGGCTCTGGGAGCGATTCGCCGATTTTCTGCCCGTCGTAATCGACGACGAGATCTCGCTGGGCGAAGGCAGCACGCCGCTTCTGCCTGCCGGCAAGGCCCTGTCGACGTTTACCGGCATCGCGCGGCTGCTCTTGAAAAACGAGACGATGAACCCCACGTGGAGCTTCAAGGACCGCGGCTCGCTCACCTCGATCGCCATGGCCAGGCAGATGGGGGAGCCCGTCACGGCCACCATCTCCACGGGCAACATGGGCCATTCCATGGCCGCCTACGGGGCGCGTGCGGGCATCCGGGCCGTTGTCTTCGTTCCGCGCTATGCGCCTGCGGAGAAGATCCGCGCCATGGCCATCCACGGGGCCACCGTCGTGAGGGTCACCGCCCCCGACTACTCCATGATGAAACGGGAGATTCTGGGGCTGGCTTCAGGACTCAACCTCCGCGTCGTTTCGGGAAACGGCCCGATCCGCGCGGAGGGCTACAAGCTGGCGGCCTTCGAGATGTACGAACAGCTCGAGGGGCATGTTCCCGACTTTATCGCCGTGCCCACCTCGGCCTGCGGGCACATCCGGGGGCTCTTCAAGGGGTACCGGGAGCTGATGGAGGCGGGGCTCACCGGCCGCCTGCCCCGGATGATCGTCGTCCAGGCGGCAAACGTAAACCCCCTCGTTTCGGCCATCCGGGAGGGCCGGGACCGGATCGTCCCCGTGACCGGGAAGGAAACCGTCGCCGAGGCCATCACCTCGGGCGATCCCCCCGGCGGCGCCGAGATCCTCCTGAAGGCCCGGCACTTCGGCTGGCTCGCCGAGGACGTGACGGAAGAGGAGATCCTCGATGCCCAGCGCCGGCTCGCCGGCGCCGGGTACTTCGTCGAACCGGCGGCGGCCACGTCTCTGGCGGCCGTGGGAAAGCTGAGGGCCGCGGGGAAAATTCGCCAAGACGACTCGGTCGTCCTCATGCTCACGGGCTCGGGCCTGAAGGACATGAGCGTCTTTGCCCGCCAGGGTGTCGAGGTCGTCGAAAGCGACCTCCGGAGCATCCGGGGGGATGTGGAAAAAATCCTCGCCTCTTCCCCTCCGGGAGGGGTATACTGAAAAAGATAGCCGGGCCCCGTGCAACGCCGACTTGTGAACCCCGTCAGGTCCGGAAGGAAGCAGCGGTAACAAGACCCGTCGTGTGCTACGGGAAGCCTGGCTATCCTTATATAATACCGGGGCCATGGTGGAATACTTAGTCCTTGCCAGAAAGTGGAGACCCCAGGTCTTCGAGGATGTGGTCGGCCAGGATCACGTGGTCACGACCCTGCGCAATGCGATCCGTCTCGGCCGCGTGGCCCACGCCTTTATCTTCAGCGGTCCCCGAGGGGTCGGGAAGACCTCGGTGGCCCGCATCCTGGCCAAGGCCCTCAACTGCGGGCACGGGCCCACCGAGAAACCCTGCAACGCCTGCTCGAACTGCCGGGAGATCACCGACGGCTCCTCCATGGACGTCCACGAGATCGACGGCGCCTCCAACCGCGGCATCGACGAGATCCGCGAGCTCAGGGAGAACGTGAAGTTCTCCCCCTCGTCGTCGCGCTACAAGATCTACATCATCGACGAAGTGCACATGCTCACCAAGGAGGCCTTCAACGCGCTGCTGAAGACGCTCGAGGAGCCGCCGCCCCACGTCATCTTCGTCTTTGCCACCACGGAGACCCACAAAATCCCCGCCACGATCCTGTCGCGCTGCCAGCGCTACGAGTTCAAGCGCATCTCGCTCCGGGAGATCACGGCGACGCTGCGCAAGATCGCCGAGGGGGAGGGCATCACGGTAAGCGACCAGGCCCTCACCTGGCTCGCCCAGGGCGGCGAGGGAAGCCTGCGCGACTCCCAGAGCATCCTCGACCAGGCCATCTCCTTTGCCGGCACCGACATCCAGGACGCCGACGTGGAGGCCCTGCTGGGGATGGGCGACCGCAAATACCTGCTCGATCTCTCCCGCGCCGTCCTGGCCCGGGATGCCGCAACGTGCCTGAAGATCATCGACGAGGCCTTTTATGCAGGGGCCGATCTGAAGGTTTTCTACGAGCGGATGCTCACCCACTTCCGGAATCTGCTGCTCGTCAAGATCACGGCGGGCGAAGGGGACCTGCTCGATCTGTCCGACCACGAGGCGGCCGAACTCAGGCAGCAGGCCGCCCCCGCCTCGCAGGAGACGCTGCAGCGGCTGCTCGACGTGCTGATGGCCGGCGAGGAGGAGGTGCGCAGGAGCGTCAACCCCCGGCTCGTCCTGGAATTCACGGCCGTCAAAATGGCCTGGCAGGAGCCCCTGATTCCCGTCGACGAGATCCTCTCCCGCATGGAAGGGATCGAAAGGCGCCTCGGGCAAGGCACCGCCGCGCGCCCCGCCCCGGAAAAACCCTATGCCCCGTCCCCTGAAAGAACGGGGATCGATCGGGCATCCGACGATTCCGTCGTCAGGGAACCTTCCCCGGCGGACTCCGAAGACCGCTGGACCGAGTTCAAACTGTTCGTCAAGAGAAGAAACCAGCCTCTCTGGGCAAAGATCGATCCGGGCAGGCTGATCGGGTTTGTCGACGGGACGCTGCGGCTCGGCTTCCCGAAGGGCTACCTGTTCCTCGATTTCTTCGACGAGAAGCCCCAGCGGGAAAAACTCGAGGACATGGCCCGGGAATTTTTCGGCCAACCCGTGAGCCTGGCCGTGGAAACGGTCGACAACGGGCCCGGCGAGGCCAACGGCGCGCCGCGAAACGGTCCGAACCAGAACCGCGCAAATCAGGTCCGCCGGGAGGCCCTGAACCATCCGCTGCTGCAGAAGGTCATGGACGTCTTCGAGGGGGCCGAGGTGCAGGAAGTGATTGTGAAAGAAAAATAGGGGCCGGGTACGGGGGCCCGGGGAAGGGGAAGAGAAAGAAAACCGATTCCTGGACCCGATTCCCGAAACCCGAGCTTATTCGATAGGAGGTAGTCGTTTTGAATTTCCAGAATCTGATGAAACAGGCCCAGAAGCTTCAGGAGAAAATGGCGAAGGTCCAGGAGGAACTCGCCTCGAAGACGGTGGAAGCGACCTCGGGGGGCGGCATGGTGACGGCCGTCGTCAACGGCAAGTTCGAGCTCGTGTCGATCCGGATCGAGAAGGATGTCGTCAACCCCGACGATGTCGAGATGCTGCAGGATCTCATCGTGGCGGCGGTGAACGAAGGGGTCCGCAAGGCCCAGGAGATGGCTTCGGCGGAAATGGCGAAGGCCACCGGCGGGATGAAGCTGCCCGGCATGATGTGAGGGCAGGCGAGCCATGACGGGATACGCAGCCCCCATCCAGAGACTCATCCAGGAACTCGGCCGCCTGCCCGGCATCGGGGAGAAGACGGCCACTCGCCTGGCCCTGTTCATCCTGAGAGGGTCCGACGACGAGGCCCGGAGGCTTGCCGGAAGCATCGTCGAGGTGAAGGAGAAGATCCGCTTCTGCTCGGTCTGTTTCAACCTCTCCGAGGGGGAGCTCTGCGCAGTGTGCAGCGACCCGGTCCGGGACCGGGAGCGCATCTGTGTCGTCGAGGACCCCGATTCGCTCACCGCCATCGAGGAGAGCGGCTGCTTTCGGGGCACCTACCACGTCCTGCACGGGGCCCTGGCCCCCCTGGACGGGATCGGCCCGGATCAGATCCGCATCCGCGAGCTGGCCGAGCGCCTGGAGCGCGGCGGTATCCGCGAGGTCATCGTGGCCACCAACCCCAGTGTCCAGGGCGAATCGACGGCCCTGCTGATCATGCGGCTCCTCAAGGAAAAAGGGGTGGAAGTCACGCGAATTGCCCTCGGGGTGCCCGTGGGCGGCGATCTGCGCTACACGGACAAGATGACGCTGGCTAA
>JALOPC010000362.1 GCA_025454095.1 Syntrophales bacterium
AGGGCGTCAACGACGACTACCGGACGCTGCGCGAACTGCTCTACGGTCTCGAACGGATCTGCGTGAAGCCCTACTACCTCTTCCAGTGCGAAGACGTGATGGGCACGGACCATTTCCGGGTGGACGTCCGCGACGGAATGAGGCTGATGGAGAAGCTCTGGAAGACGACGTCGGGCATCTGCCTGCCCCGTTACGTGGCCGACATGCCGGGCACGAAGGGGAAAGTCCCCCTCCAGCCCGCCTCGTTCCTATAAGGAAGTTGCGATTGCATAACGGTTTTGCAGAGGCTCGTTTATAGCGACTTTGTCGCAACCTGAGGTTGCTCCCCGGCAAGGACGTAAAGGGACATGATCGCGCCTCCTGGCGGGATGCGCCCCCGGTGTCGCGAACGGTTCTTAGCGGACCGGAACGGCAGCGAAGCCACATGTCTGAGCCCGCAGGACGAGTTTGTGGCGGAGCAGTGAAGGGAGTTTAGAACCGTCGCAAAGCGCTTTTGAGCCGGCAAAATTGTTTTACAATCGCAACTATCCCCCCAATTTCCTTTGACATTAAAGGGAAAATAGTTTAAAGAAATACCCTTTTAAGAAACCGAGCGCCCCTGAGCGGAGAACCGATATGTACAGTGCAAGCGACCTGCGGAAGAACCTGAGAATCATGCTGGACGACGACCCCTACATCGTCGTTGATTTCCAGTTCGTCAAACCCGGCAAGGGGCAGTCCCTGTACCGCTGCAAGCTCCGAAACATGCTCACCGGCAGCCAGATGGACCGCACCTTCCGCGAGCGCACCTTCCGCGAGGTGGACACCTTCCAGCCCGCCGAGACGGAAGAGAAGAACATGCAGTTCCTCTATGAGGAGGCGGATGCCTACCACTTCATGGACAACGAGAGCTTCGAGCAGATCGCCCTCACGGAGGAGCAGGTCGGGGACGCGAAGAATTTCCTCATCGAGAACATGGAGTGCAAGGTCCTGCTGTTCCGCGACCGCCCCATCGACATCACCCTGCCGAACTTCGTCGATGTCGTCGTGACGGAAGCCCCTCCCTGGATCAAGGGCGACACGGTTTCCGGCAACTACAAGCCGGTCATCGTCGAGACGGGATACAAGGTCAGCGTGCCCCCCTTCATCGAGCAGGGCCAGAAGATCCGCATCGACACGCGAACAGGCGAATACCTGACCCGGGTCAAGGAATAGCCGGGAACCCGACCCCATGAGTGCCGACCGCAAGATCGAGGCCCGGCGCCGGGCTCTCGAAACGCGCGCCGATCTCCTCCATGCGACGCGCGCCTTCTTCCTGTCCCGGGGGTACCTCGAGGTCGAGACCCCCAACCGCATCCCCGCCCCCCTGCCCGAATCCCACATCGATGCACTGCCTTCAGGGCCGTGGTGGCTCCACCCTTCGCCGGAGCTCTGCATGAAGCGGATGCTCGGGGCGGGCTACGAGCGGATCTTCCAGATCGCCAAGTGCTGGCGCGGCAGCGAGCGGGGCCCCCTGCACCTGCCGGAGTTCACCCTGCTGGAGTGGTACCGTGCCGGCATCGAGTACCGGCAGCTCATGGAAGAATGCGAGGACCTGTTCCTCTACGTGTCAGTCGCCCTGGGGACGGGGAAACGGATCGCCTACCGGGGCAGTCCGATCGACCTGTCGAAACCCTGGGAGCGGGTCACGGTGAGAGAAGCCTTCGAGCGATACGGATCGGTCGCCCTCGAGCAGGCCCTGGCACAGGACCGCTTCGAAGAGGTCCTGGCCCTGGAGATCGAACCCCGCCTCGGCGTCTCGAAGCCCGTTTTCCTGTTCGACTACCCCCTGGCCTTCGGGTCGCTGGCGCGGGAAAAACCGGGGAAGACCCAAACGGCAGAGCGATTCGAGATCTACATCGGGGGCCTCGAACTGGCCAACGGGTTCTCGGAGCTGACGGACGCCGCGGAGCAGCGGCGTCGATTCGAGAAGGAAAACGAGACGCGGACCCGGAGGGGGCGTCCCCCGTACCCCATGCCGGAGAATTTTCTCGACGCCCTGTCCCGCATGCGGGAATCGGCCGGGATCGCTCTGGGGGTGGACCGGATGGCGATGCTCTTCACCGGTGCGTCCTCGATCGACGAGGTTGTCGCCTTTACGCCCGAGGAGCTCTGAATTCGACCGAGTCGTTCTTGTCGTTCCCGGTTTTTTCGTCCCGTTCCTGGCGGAACGTCCCGGCACGCCATCCCTGCCCGATGCCCGGGACCTCTGCCGGCATCCCCGTCACAAGGCGCCTCCCCGGTAAATTTGCGCATCTTGATTTTTCGCGCATTCTCCTTTATAAAATATAAAAAGAGGATTTGGGCTCATGGGTTCGGAAGCCTCGTCGCTTCCGGAGGTTATCTGGATGGTCGGGCCGCCATCCGATCGAAACGATCGGGTGGCGGTTTTTTTTATGAGCAAGAGATCCTCAAAGGAGGTGAGCGATGGGATTTTTCGACAAGGTGTTCGGCGGCAAGGCCGCAGGGGGTTCCGCTCCGGGGCCCCGCGGAGATTTCAGGGCGCTGGACGTACCGGAGAAGGGTTTCAGCATCGCCGTACCGCAGGACTGGACCGTGGTCGAGGGACCTGCCGGGCTCGAAGCGCACCCGAAGGAGTGCGGACGCGTTGCTGATCCCGCATCAGGCCGGGAGATCAGCAGCCCCGGCGTTCTGGTGACCCTGTCAGACATCCCCGATCCCCGCCAGAACGCGGTCAAGGAAACCATCAAGGCCCGGTCGACGTCAATGGCCGGTCACCGCATGGTGAAGCACATCGCCGGAGACGTCAGGAACGCCGATTTCGGCATCGTCTACGAGTACCAGTACGGACCCGGTGATGCCCCGATCCGTGCCCTGGGAGCCGTGGCCCAGAA
>JALOPC010000082.1 GCA_025454095.1 Syntrophales bacterium
CGGCCGGTTGTCGAAGTCGCAGAGGATCACCTGCTGCCAGGTTCCCAGCACGGGCCGTCCCTCGATCACGGGAATCGTCAGCGACGGCCCCAGGAGGGCGGCCCGTACGTGGGAATAGCCGTTGCCGTCGCCCCACCGGGCGTCGTGCCGATAGCGGGCCCCCTCCGGCACGAGACGCTCGATCGCCTCCCGGAGATCCTCGACGACGCCGCTTTCGTACTCGATGGTCGTCAGGGCCGCCGTCGAGCCCGGCACGAAGACAAGCACGCTGCCCTCGGCGATGCCCGACTCGCGGATGCGTCGAGACACCTCGCGCGTGATGTCGATCAGATCCGTCCTCGCCGTCGTCGGGAAGCTCAGCATGTAATTGTGTATTTCCATATCGCGCACCCCCTTGCGAATCAGGCACTACCTGACGAACCCTTCATCTGTACCGCTTGAGCGGGATTCTGAAGCGCGAAGTTCGGCGAGTTTTAGAGAACCGCTCTTCGCAAAGCGAAACGTCCGCAGCGCAAATTGTCTGAGCCCGAAGGGCGAGTCGTTGCGCTGCAGTGAAGCGAGCGTTAGCGCGGTCTAAAACCGTCGATTCGCGCGAAGAATTCCGGTCGAGCGCCTAAACTAAACCACAGCACTCATCCAGTTTCAAGCTCTTGATCCGAGAGGCAAATTGTGCCTTGTCATCAGGGCCAAGATTTGATAGTCAGGAGACCTTGTATACAAAACCGTTCAGGCGGTTGCGGAGCGGCAGATGAAAAAGACACAACGGGGCGGCAACACCCTCAAACAGGCCCGTGACGTTCTGAGGATCGAGGCCGAGTGCATCCTGGGGCTCATCCCCAAGCTCGACCAGAATTTCACGAAGGCCGTCGATACCATCTTCAAGGCCAAGGGCCGCGTCATCGTCTCGGGGATCGGCAAGTCGGGCCTCATCGGCCGCAAGATCGTGGCCACCTTCACGAGCACGGGCACCCCGGCCATCTTCCTGCACCCCGTCGAGGGGATGCACGGGGACCTGGGCATCGTCACCAAGGGCGACGTGCTCATCGCCATCTCCAACAGCGGGGAGACGGCCGAACTCAACGAGCTGATCGCGCGGACCGGCCCGATCGGCCTGCCGCTCATCGCCCTGACGGGAAACCCCCGCTCGACCCTCGGGCAGACAAGCGACATCGTCATCGACGTGGGGGTGGCCCGCGAGGCCTGCCCCTTCGGCCTGGCGCCCACCTCGAGCACCACGGCGGCGCTGGCCATGGGGGACGCCCTGGCCGTCGCGCTGACGGAGAAGCGAAACTTCGGCGAAAAGGACTTTCTCAAGTTCCACCCGGGCGGGACGCTGGGCCAGCGGCTCATGAGCCAGGTGAAGGAGGCGATGATCACGGGCGAGAGGATCCCCAGGGTCTATGCGGGCTCGCCGGCCCTGGAGGCCGTCGAAGAGATCGACCGGCGCAACCTGGGGTTCGTCCTCGTCACGGACCGGAAGGACCACCTGAAAGGCATCCTGACCGACGGCGACGTGCGGCGCTGCGTGAAACGCGGGGTGCGCTTCGACGCGATCCCCGTCGACGAGATCATGACGAAAACGCCCCGGACGATCGACGAGGGCGCCACCCTCGCGAAAACCGTGGAGATGATGGAGACCCTCGAGATCACGACCCTCGTCGTCACGGGAAAGAACAACCGGCTCAAGGGCTACATCCACCTGCACGACATCTTCGGTCGCGGCGGAACGCTCCGGATCTCCGTCCCCGGCGCCAACGGGCGGGAAGCCTGATCGCGGGAAAGACAACTTCCCCGGCATGTCGGCGGGGACTTTTTTTGATCACGAAAGGAGGAGGCATCATGAAACGCTGGGTTGTAGTCATCACGGCTGCGCTGTTTGTCCTGGGAGGGGCGGCGGCGGCATCGGCGGCAAGCTACAAGGCGGAGTACAAGCTCTCCACGGTGCTCGCGAAGCCCATGCCCTGGGGCATCGCCGGCGAGCGCTGGGCGGAGCTGATCAAGGAAAAGACGCAGGGCCGGATCGTCGTCAAGCAGTACCCCGGCACGAGCCTCGTGGGCGGCGACCAGACCAAGGAGTACACCGCCATCCGGCAGGGCGCCATCGACCTGGCCATCGGATCCACGATCAACTGGTCGCCCCAGGTGAAGGAGCTGAACATCTTCTCCATGCCGTTCCTCATGCCGGACTACAAGGCCATCGACGCCCTGACGCAGGGCGACGTCGGCAAGGAGATCTTCAAGATCCTCGAGAGCAAGGACACCGTCCCCCTGGCCTGGGGCGAGAACGGCTTCCGGGAGCTCTCGAATTCGAAGAAGGCGATCCGCAAGCCCGAGGACCTCAAGGGCCTCAAGATCCGCGTCGTCGGCTCGCCGCTCTTCCTGGAGACCTTCGCGGCCCTGGGCGCCAACCCGACCCAGATGAGCTGGGCCGACGCGGTGCCCGCCCTCTCGAGCGGCGCCGTGGACGGGCAGGAGAACCCGCTGACCGTTTACACGGTGGCCAAGCTCTCGACCGCCGCCAACCAGAAGTACCTCACGATCTGGGGCTACGTGGCCGACCCGCTGATCTTCGTCGTCAACAAGGAGGTCTGGAACAGCTGGACGCCGGCGGACCAGAAAGCCGTCCGCGAGGCCGCCATCCAGGCGGGCAAGGAGAACATCGTCCTGGCCCGCAAGGGCCTCATCCCCCCGAACGACACGCTGCTGAAGGAAATCAAGGCATCGGGGGTCAACGTCTCCAGCCTCACGCCCAAGGAAAAGGAAGCCTTCAAGAAGGCCTCCCGGTCCGTCTACGACAAGTGGGCCAAGCAGATCGGGCCCGAGTTGGTGAAGAAGGCCGAGCAGGCCGTCGCCAAGCGCAAGTAGGCGTCATCGTTCTCGCATCGAACCACAGCGGCACGCGCCCGCTCGTCCGGACGGGGGCGCGTGCCGCTGCCTTGTACCGGTCCCAAACCGCAGTGCGCGGAGCAGACGACCCATGGAATGTCAACCCCCACGGGAGGCCGAAGGGCTCAAGACCCGGGTGCCTCTCACGCTCGAGGAATACGCGGCAGGGATCACCATCGGGCTGCTCGGACTCATCACCTTCGCCAACGTGGTGGTCCGTTACCTGACGGACTTCTCCTTCGCCTTCACCGAAGAGATCTCCATCTTCCTCATGGTGCTCGTGGCCCTGCTCGGCGGCTCCAGCGTCATGGCCAAGGGCGGGCACCTGAACATCATGTTCGTGGTGGACAGGCTATCGCCCGAGCGCAGGCGACGCGTCCGCATCGCGGCCCACGCCCTCTCGGTCCTCATGTTCGCCCTCCTGGCGATCTTCGGGGCCCGAATGGCCTGGGACGAATACCGCTTCGAGGTCACCTCGCCCGGCCTCGGCCTGCCCACCTGGTATTACACCGTCTGGCTGCCCATCCTGTCGCTTGCGATCTGCGGCCGCGCCGTCGGCGCGCTGATCCGCATCTGGAGGAGGAAGCCCTGATGGTCACGGTCGCGTTCCTCTTCGGCGCCTTCTTCGTCATGATGTTTGCCGGCGTGCCCATCGCCGTCTCCCTGGGGCTCGCGGGGACCATCGCGATCGCCATGGGCAAGCTCGGCATCATGGCCTTCCCGACCAATTTCTACACGGGGATCGCGAAATACCCCCTGCTGGCCATCCCCATGTTCGTCCTGGCCGGGGCCATCTTCGACCGGGCCGGCGTGGCGGAAAGGCTCCTGCGCTTCACCGAGGCCATCATCGGCCGCGGCCGGGGAGCCCTCGCGGTCATCACGATCCTGGTGGCCATGATCATCGGCGGCATCTCCGGCTCGGGGCCCGCCTGCACGGCCGCCGTGGGCGGCGTCATGCTCGCCGCCATGATCCGCAACGGCTACCCGCCCGCCTTCGCGGCATCCGTCACGGCCGCCGCGGGCTCGACGGACATCCTGATCCCGCCGTCGGTGGCCTTCATCGTCTACAGCGTGCTCGTGCCGTCGGCGACGGTTCCCGCCCTCTTCGTGGGCGGCGTCATCCCCGGGATCCTGGCCTGCGTCCTGCTCATCATCCCCGCGCTCTACCTCAGCCGAAAGCACAACTTCGGCGTAGACACGAGCACGGAGCCCAAGCCGAAATTCTGGCCCTCGCTCCGGGACGCCTCCTGGGCGCTCTCCGCCCCGGTTCTCATCCTGGGGGGGCTGCGCACGGGATGGTTCACCCCGACGGAAGCCGCCGTGATGGCCGTGGTCTTCGGCCTGTTCGTCGGCTTCGTGGTCTACCGCTCGCTCACCCTGCGCGACCTGTTCGAGTTGCTCATCGAATCCGCGGAAACCTCCGCCGTCATCCTGGTGGTGATCGGCCTTGCCAGCGTGTTCGCCTGGGCCACGGCCACACTGGGCATCGTCGACCCGATCACCCACGGCCTGGTCGCCCTCGGGGGCGGCAACTCCCTGGCCGTACTGTTCATCCTGCTGCTCTTCCTGAAAATCGCGGGCATGTTCCTCGACGGCATCTCGATCTTCCTCATCTTCTGCCCGCTCATGATCCCCATCGCCAACGAGTTCGGCTGGGACCTGGTGTGGTTCGGCGTGCTCATGACCTACGTCATCGCCCTGGGGCAGTTCTGCCCGCCCATGGCCGTCAACCTCATGGTCAGCTGCCGGCTGACGGGCGCCTCCATGGAATCCACCGTCCGCTGGGTCATCTGGCTGCTTCTGTTCATGGGCCTGGGGCTGGTGGCCATGGTCTTCTTCCCCCAGCTCGTCCTGTGGCTGCCCGACGTGCTCGGCTTCATGTGAGCCCATCTCCCCGACATCCCCGCTTTCGCCCCGCCCGGCCCACGCGTGAAGGCACCGTTTTTGCAAGTTTTTGCGCATCGGGGGCAAACGGGGCGGGATTCAGATTACCCCTGTAAAAACCGGATCTTCTGCTTTCTCCTTTTGCCTGCCGCCGCGCGGGCGAGATCGCAGCAGCCTGCCGGGTGTTTGCCCGCGGCATAAACTTCAACCCTCGTTCAGGATCGGGATTATGAAGAAGCCTCCCGGGCGGGACGCCGCCGCCACGGAAAAAAGACGCAAGGACACCGCAACGAAGAGACCCGCCGGCAAGCACCCTGCGCCGAAGACGTCGCGGATCAGGACCTTCGACCCCGACTCGCTCCTCAATTGCATGGACGGGATGGTGTACGTGGCTTCCCCCGACTACCGGATCGAATACATGAATGACGCGGCCCTTCGGAGGGTCGGGCGGGACATGACCGGCAAGCGCTGCTTCAAGGTCTTTCACGGCCTCGAGGCGCCCTGCTCCTGGTGTGTCGCGGAACTCGTCCGGCAGGGACAGACTTTCCGGATGGAGATCCAGGGGCAGTTGGACCGGCGCTGGTATTCGAGCGTGCTCACCCCCCTGCCCCGCAGGGACGGCACGGTGTCCGTCCAGGCCCTGGTGTTCGACATCACGGACCAGAAGCAGGCCCAGGCCGCGCTGTCGCAGAACGATGCTCTCCTGAGGAGCATCATCCAGGCCGCCCCGACGGGCATCGGGATGGTCAAAAACCGCATGATCGAATGGACCAACGAACAGATCACTCAGATCACGGGATACACGCCGGGGGAACTCAAGGGGAAAAGCGCGAGGATTCTCTACCCCAGCGACGAGGAATTCGACCGCGTCGGCCGGCACAAGTACGCCGAGATCCGGAGCAGGGGCACCGGCAGCATCGTGACGGCCTGGCAGCGCAAGGACGGCAGCACCGCCAACATCTTCCTGAGTTCGACCCCCATCGATCCCGGCGACCTCTCGGCCGGAGTTGTCTTCACGGCCCTGGACATCACGGAGAAGAAGAAGGTCCAGGACGAGCTCTGGAGGAGCGAGGAAAAATATCGTGCCCTGTTCGAAAATGCCGTGATGGGCATTTTCCAGAGCACTCCCGACGGGCGCTTCCTCAGCGTCAACCCCGCCACGGCGAAGATGTGCGGCTTCGATTCCCCGGAGGAGATGGTGGACTCCGTCACCGACATCGCCGCCCAGCACTACGTCGACCCCGCCGAAAGGGACCTGTTCATCCGGGACATCGAGGCGCACGGATTCGTCCGGAACTTCGAGCACCGCACGTTCCGCAAGGACGGGAGCGTCTTCTGGGTTTCCGTCAACGCGCGCGCGGTGCGGGACCGGCAGGGCCGCATCACGCACTACGAGGGGACCCACGAGGACATCCAGGCACGCAAGGAAGCCGAGGCGGCCCTGCGGGCAAGCGAGGAGCGCTTCGAAAAGATCTTCCATTTCAGCCCTGTCCCGGTTGCCGTCTCCACGATCGACGAGGGGCGCTTCGTCGAGGTGAACGACCGGTTCGTGGAAGCCTTCGGCTATCGACGGGACGAGATCGTCGGCCGCACGTCGGCGGAACTCGGGTTCTGGGACGAGCGGACCGGGCGCGGCGGCGTGCACCGGAAACTCCGCGAGACGGACTCCGTACGGAACGTGCCGATGCAATTCCGGACCCGATCCGGGGAGTACCGGACGGGCCTGTGGTCCGGCGAGATCGTCCGCCTGGGGGAGCGGGACGTCCTGCTTTCCATCCTGAATGACGTCACCGAACGAAAGGAAGCCGAAGAGAAGTACCAGAGCATCCTCGCCGAAATCGACGAGTTCTACTACGAGACGGACCTCCGGGGGAACCTGACGTTTTTCAACGATGCCGCCTGCAGCATCATCGGCTACAGCCGCGACGAGCTCCAGGGGATGAACAACCGGGACTACGCGACGCCGGAATCGTCCGCAAGGACGGATCCCGCCGCACGCTGGAGATATCGGCCACCCTGAAGCGGGACGCCAAGGGAAACCCCGTGGGTTTCCGCGGCCTGGGCCGCGACGTGAGCCGGCGCAGGGAGGCCGAGGAGGCCCTGCGCCTCAGCGAGGAGCGTTACCGCGCGATCTTCGAGAACTCGCTCGTGGGCATCTTCCAGTCCACGCCGGAGGGGCGCTACATCAGCGTCAACCCCGCGTTTACACGGATCTACGGCTACGAGTCGCCCAAAGACGTGATCGATTCCATCACGGACATCGGCAGTCAGATCTTCGTCGACGCGGAAGACCGGAAACGCTGCCTGTCCGTCCTGCGGGAGACGGGGGTCCTGGAGCGGTTCGAAACGCGGACGCGGCGCAAGGACGGCCTCGTCATCTGGGTGACGATCAACTCCCGCACCGTCCGGGACAAGGAAGGCCGGACCCTGTTCATCGAGGGGGTCGTCGAGGACATTACGGAACAGAAGAAGGCCGAAGAGGCCCTGAAACTCGACGAGCAGCGCCTCGAGGCCCTGCAGACGCTGAACCAGATGAACCGGGCAACCATCCAGGAACTGTGCGACTTTGCCCTGGAGGAAGGCGTACGGCTCACCGGCAGCAAGATCGGCTACCTCGCATTCCTCAACGAGGACGAGTCGGTCATGACGATGTTCTCCTGGTCCCGGAGCGCCATGGAGCAGTGCTTCGTGCGCAACCTCACGGACATTTTCCCCGTCGACATGACGGGCCTCTGGGGTGAAGCGGTCCGCCAGCGGCGCCCCGTCATCACCAACGACTACGCAGCCCCCAACCCCCTCAAGAAGG
>JALOPC010000083.1 GCA_025454095.1 Syntrophales bacterium
GAGGCAAAGCACCTTCGCGAGCTCATGGACGTCCAGGCAACGGCCCTTCGCAAGGGGGTCGAGGAATGCTTCGCCGACCTGGAGATCGACGAGTACCTCGACGCCGTGATCCGGGAGGGCCTTCTGCCGGGGGGAGACAAGGCCGCCGAACGGCTCGATCAGGTCAAGACCGTGGAGGACGCCTGCCGCATCGCCATGCAGGCCGAGAAGAACGCAATCCTCCTCTACACGGAGCTTGCGAAGCGCTCGAAAGACAGGGGACAGAAAAAGATCCTCGAAGCCATGATCCGGGAGGAGAAAATGCACATGGCGAAGATCGCGAGCATGAGGGCCGACATCGACCCGCTCTACGCGGCGGAGCGATTCGGCAAGCTCTGCTGAACGGCCCTCTTTTACGAGCGGGAAGACACCCCGCTTCCAGGCCGTCTCAACGGCCGGAAGCGGGTTTCGACGGCAAGATTGCGGATGATGTTGTCGCCCACCAGTTTCGCGATGAAGACGCAGGTCTTGCAGTCGGGCATGTGGCTCTGGAAGTCCGTGAAGATGAACAGTTTCTTCTGCGCCTCGCTGAACCGGACCCGTTTGACGAGCCCGAGATGCAAAACGGACAGCCCGCTCTCGGGATCCTTGACACGATCGAGAACAGCGTCGATTTTCTTGATCATTTCAGGGTTCACGGGGTGTTGCCTCCTGGTTGGAAAGTGATTATACTATAGCAAAAAGGGGTGGAAATGTGCTATGTCAAAAAACCCATTGGCACATTTCATGAATAGTCGAGATAGCCAGGGTCACGATTGACAGGGGGGTAAGCAACTTGACCAAGGTGCAGGCAGCAACAGCCAAGGACCTGAAACTGATCAGGAAGATGCTGCAGTCCAAAATCAACGAGTTGATGGCGGAAGTGGGGAAGACTGTCGTCGACATGGCGGGAAACGAGGAAAAACTCCCCGACATGAACGACCGCGCATCCCAGGAAGCCGATCTCAACCTCGAGATTCGCATGCGGGAGCGCGAACGAAAGCTCATCGTGAAGATGAAAGAGGCCATCGAGCGCATCGATGACGGGACCTACGGGGTTTGCGAGGAGTGCGGCGAGAGCATCGGCGTCAAGAGGCTCATGGCCCGGCCGGTAACGACCCTGTGCATCGAGTGCAAGACGATCGAAGAAAAGCGCCAGAAGATGCAGGGGAGAACCCCGGAGCTGCTGCCAGCCTTCTTTGCGGACTGAAAGAAGGGTATCGGGTATCGGGGCTCGGGTCCAGGGAAAGACAAGAAAGAAACAAAGGGTCGAGGAACTGCTCCTCGACCCTTTTCTTTGCGCAGTCTCTTAACTCTATACCCTATACCCGATTCCCGAGACCCGATTCCGGTATTTTCCCCTCCAGGAGCATTTCCACCTGTTCGTCGAGTCTTGCGACCAGCGATTTGACTTCCTCGGCGTCCGAAGACAGGAAACGCAACAGGTCCGAGCGGTCCAGACGGCCGGCGATCTGCATGAACACGGGGCAGACGCCCAGGATAAGGGCCGCCGCGACGCGCTCCGTCCAATCTTTCCCGGAGGACAGGGGTGTGATGCCGCCCAGCAGGCGGTAGTCCCGCGTGTCGATCCCGGGTGCCGCCGGGTAGTCCTCTTCGTCGATCGAGGCGCCGCCTGCAACAAGCGCTTCCAACGCGTTGAGGGCTTCCTTCATCGGGCGGTCCTCGCGGAGGACCAGTCCGGCTGCCAGGGGGTCGAGTCCGAGTTCCAGGCACCTCTTGAGCAGGGGCAGGGCATCCTCGGATTTACGGGAAAGCGCGGTCCAGCCGGCGTGATCCAGCATCAGGAGCCCCTCTTTCTCCGGTCCTGTCTTTCCGAATGCCGTGTAGGTCATGCAGGGGCAGGGGCAGTGGTAGCAGGCACGGTTTCGCCCGAGTTTCCCCCGCAGCGCACCCGCGGCTTCCGCGCCGTCGGCAAGCCCCTTCAAAACGGGGACGAAGCCAATGGCCTTCATGGCCCCCGAATCCCGCAGCATCTTTTCCGTAGCCTTGGACAGGGCCGGGTGATCCTCCCGGAAGGGAAGGCCCCCGATCCCGTTGAAGAGAACGGCCTTGAGGTTTTTCTCGGCCATGCGGGCGGCAAACCCGACGCGGTCGAAGCTCCCGTGGCTGCCCACGGAGGCCGACGCATGGGGCGAGTTGCGGTCCGCCGCGGGGCCCGTCACGATGGAGCCCCGGTAGCCGGGTGCGGCCCGCTTGAGCGCCTGCAGGACTTCGGGGACGGGCTTTCCCGTCGTGTCGGGCACGGGCTGAATCTGGAGGCGGCCGCGTCCGACGGATACCGCGCAGGGCTGCTTTGCGGAGCCGCGGATGACCAGGAAATCCAGTCCGGAGAATTTCATCTCCGGGCCGCTCCGAAGCATGAAGGGCACGTGGCAGAGGTGGTCCCAGCGGGGCGAACGGAACGTCCCGACCAGGAGCGACGAGGCCGGGGCGAAACTGCCCGTGAGCGGGCCCGTGCCGAGGATCAGCGTATCGCTCTCGTACTCGGACAGCAGCCTTGCATTCAGGGTTGCGCCCCCGATGTGTTCCCCGCAGATCTCCCGGGGGAGGTCCAGCGTGTATACAGAGAGGGTCGTCAGATCGGCAACGCCGACTTTTCCGTTGAAGAAGGGCTGGTAGAGGCTCATGCGTTCGCCTCCCCGGGTGTCGATTTCTGCCAGCGGAAACGGACCTTCGCCGCATTGTAGGGACAGCGGTCCACGCATCGCAGGCACATGATGCACTCCGTCATCGGGATTTTCGGGGAAACGCCCTCGCGCAGCTCGTCGGCATTGATGATCCCCACGGGGCAGACCTCGGCGCACTGGATGCAGGAGAATTTCTTGCATTTGCGGGCCCCGATCACGATCTTGAGGAGCCGCAGCAGGCTGGCGATGCCCAGCGTGGCGCCGACGGGGCAGAGGTAGCGGCACCAGGACCGGCGCTCGGCGATCTCCGTGGCCGCCAGGGCCGGTACGATCGCCAGCTCGGCGCTCTGCATGACCGACTGCACTCCGTAGGAGCGGCACAGGGTGCCGATGGGGCAGACGGTGCAGAAGGCCTGGTAGCCGAGCACGGCGCTGCTCCCCACGGCGCCGCCGAGGATGCCGTACTTGGCCATGCGGCTTTTCAGGAAATTCGGCCAGCCGAGCTTCTTCGGGGTGATCTTGTCGACCAGGTCCAGTACGAAGCCGAAGGGGCAGACCCAGCCGCAGAAGACCCTGCCGAAGAGGACCGTCAGGATCAGGAGAGCCAACGCCGACGAGGCGCCCACGAGGATCAGCGTCCCCGACGAGGCGATGTTCTGCAGCGTCCCCGTGGGGCAGGCCAGTTCCACCGTCCCCGCGCGGAAGTAGCAGAAGGTCCCCACGACGAGAATCACGAGGAAGAGAAACGACAGGGCCTGGACGCTCCATCGGGCGGCCTTGATCCATCGGAAGGCGTTTCCGCGGGTGGTCGTCAGGGCGCCCTCGGGGCAGTGTTTGACGCACAGCGGGTCGCCTTCGCAGAGGTCGCACTTGTGGATCTCGCCTGTTCCCGGGTCCTTGAGGGGCGCCGCTTCCGGACAGGCCATGGTGCAGAGGCCGCAGTCGACGCAGAACAGGTCGTTGATCCGCACGATGCCGTCGTCGCCCTTCTCGATGGCCCGCGTGGGGCAGGCCTCGAGGCACAGGGGCCTGCGGCAGTGCTGGCAGAGGACGGCGAAATTTTTCCCGAGCTTCTCGTCGGAAAGAACCTTGACGCTGGCCGACGCCGGGGCCACGTTCGCGACGTTGCGGGTCGAGCAGATCATCTCGCAGGTGCCGCAACCGGTGCATTTCGCGGGGTCGAAGAGGATGGTGTTGTTCCGCCTCGGCATGAACCGGTCGGAAAACTTCTTCTTCTCCGGCTCGCGGGGCCGCAGGTCCTCGAGCGTCAGGCCGCTCTGCGGCCGGGTCTCGGGCATCGGGTCTCGGGTATCGGGTTTTCTTGAAGCTTCCATTATATACGTCAATCCGGTCTGTTCATTTTACTCAGTCCATAAGAGGAGCATCGGGTCCGGGGGCTCGGGCATCGGGAAGAAAGCAGAATCCGTTTATAAAATAGTTTATTGTGCCTTCGACCCTATACCCTATACCCGATACCCAAGACCCTGTTCATGCGTTGCGCAGCAAATAAATTTCCCGCCGGCAGGACGGGCACGTCTCGAGGGCCTTGAGGACGTTTGCGGGCTCCGCCTTCAGCCTGCCGAAAACGAAGTCCTCCACGGGAACGGCCAGGAAGAACCGGCCGCAGGCCTCGCAGCGCTTGGCGTTCTCGACGACGTTCTCCTCGATGGCCGCCTCGCGGAGCTTGCGGATCAGGTCCCGGCAGCTCACCCCCTGGGGGCAGACGTCGGTGCCGCTGTTGCACTCCGTGCAGTACCAGATGTTGCGGTCCGCGACGACGTCGTCGCCGACGAGCGTCTTCTTGATGATGCCCCGGGGGGACATCTCGATGCCGAAGTTGGCGTACATCTCCGCCATGGGGCAGGCGGCGACACACCGGCCGCACTCTACGCAGCCGGGGGCCCCGGAGAGTTTCTTGGCTTCCTCGATCCTATCGTGCCTGGGCTTCATGATCCTTTTCCATTTTCACGGCGCACACCTTGTACTCCGGCGTCTTGCAGGCCGGGTCGAGCACCGGGTTGGTCAGCATGTTGGCCCTCGCCTCGGTGAAGTGGAAGGGGGCGAAGATGCTGCCCTTCACCACGCGATCGGATATGCGGGCCGTCGTGACGATACTGCCGCGGCGCGAGGTCACCCGGATCCAGTCGCCGGGGCCCACGCCGAGGGCGGAGGCATCGTCGGGGTGGATCTCCACGTAGGGGTCCTCGATCTCGCGGTTCAAAAACGCCGAGCGCCTCGTCATCGTCCCCGTGTGGTAGTGGGCGAAGACGCGCCCCGTGTTGAGGTAGTAGGGGTACTCCGCGTCGGGCTTTTCCATGGGCGGCGTGTAGTCGGGGATGACGAACCGGCCGAGCCCCCGGGTGAACGTCGTGCCGTGCAGGAACCGTGTGCCCGGATGCTTCTCGTCGGGGCAGGGCCACTGCAGGCCCGCCCGTTCCAATCGGTCGAACGAGATCCCCGCGTAGGCCGGGACGAGTCCCGCGTACTCCGCCATCAGCTCGGCCGGCGACGCATAGTCGAAGGGCAGGCCCAGGGCTTTGCCCATCAGGCAGAGGATCTCGAAATCGCCCATGGCCTTCCCGGGCGGGTCGACGGCCTTGTGCAGGAGCTGGAACCGCCGCTCCGTGTTCGTGTAGGTCCCCGTCTTCTCGGCGAAGCAGGCCCCGGGCAGGACGAGGTGGGCGAATTTCGCCGTCTCGGTCAGGAAGATGTCCTGCACGATCAGGAAGTCGAGCCGCTGCAGGGCCTCCATGACGTGGTTCACGTCGGGGTCGCTGATGCAGGGGTTCTCGGCCATGATGTAGAGGGCGCGGATGTCCTTGCCGGAGGCGTTGATGAGCTCCGTCACGGTCTTCCCGGGCTTGTCGGAAAGATCCGCCTTCCAGGCCTTCTGAAACTTCTCGCGGATGGCCGCGTCGGCCACGGCCTGGTAGCCGGGGTAGAGGTTCGGCAGGGCCCCCATGTCGCAGGCGCCCTGGACGTTGTTCTGGCCGCGCAGCGGGTAGATCCCCGAGAAGGGCTTTCCCACCTGGCCGCAGAGCATGGCCAAATCGCAGATGGCGATCACGTTGGCGACCCCGCAGGCGTGCTGCGTGATGCCCATGCAGTAGACGATGGCGGCGTTTTCGGCCTTCGCGTATGTCTCGGCCACCTCGCGGATCGTCGCCTCGTCGATGCCGGTCTCGCTTGCCACCTTGTCCAGGGGCCAGGCCTGGAGGAACGTCCGGAGGGCCTCGACGTTCTCCGTGCGCTTTTCGATGAAGTCTTTCGCGTGGAGCCCGCTGTCGACGATGTGGCGCATCATGCCGGCCAGCAGGGGGATGTCCGTGCCCGGGTTGAGCCGCAGGAGCTTGCGGGCGTTGCGGGCCACCGGGGTCTCCCTCGGGTCGATGACGAACATCTTCGCCCCCCGGTCGAGGGCCTTGTAGACCTCGCCCATGAGGACGGGGTGGCTCTCGGCGGCGTTGGATCCGATGAAGAGGATGCAGTCCGCGCCGGCCAGGTCCGAGATGGAATTCGTCATGGCGCCGCTGCCGAGGGTCTGCAGCATGCCCACCGTGGTTGCGGCGTGGCAGAGCCTTGCGCAGTGGTCGACGTTGTTGGTCCGGAAGGCCGCCCGGATAAGCTTCTGGAAGAGGTAGTTCTCCTCGTTGGTGCACTTGGCCGACGAGAGGCCGCCCACGCTGTCGGGGCCGTATGTCGAGGCCGTTTCCCGGAGCTTGCGGGCCGCCAGGTCGATGGCCTCCTCCCAGGAGATCTCCACGAACGCGTCGCCCTTGCGCAGAAGAGGCGCCGTCAGCCGCTCGGGGTGATGGACGAACTCGTGGGAAAACCAGCCCTTCACGCAGAGCGAGCCCCGGCTCACCGGGTTTTCCCGGTCGGGGTACGAGGCGGCGGCGCGCCCGTCCTGGACCTTCAGGACGATGCCGCATCCCGTGCCGCAGTAGGGGCAAATGGTTCGAATGAATTCGGGGTTCATGGCTTCTTTCCCGTGCTGTCGACCCAGTCGGGCACGTTCTGCCCGGGACGGGGTTCCTTGATGAAGTCGAAGAGGACGGGGGAGCGGCGATCCGCATCGAGCCCCGCCTCGTAGTTGTAGTCCTTCTTCAGCGCCGCCCGCATCGAGAGCTGGAGCGTCATGAGGGGGATGCCCACCGGGCAGGCCTCCTGGCAGGCCCCGCAGGCCACGCACGTATCCGAGAGGTGGAACGCCCGGATGAGGTGGAAGGAGACCATCTCGGCCGGGATGACCCCGCGTTCGACCCATACGTCGTCCTCGAGCTTGCAGGGCACGCAGACGCAGATGGGGCAGGAGTTGCGGCAGCCGTAGCACTTGATGCAGCGCCCGTCCGCGAAGGGGTCCACGCCCGCCACGGCTTCTCCCGCCTCGAGCTTCTCGGGGTAGGGGCGGCTGCAGAGGCACGCCTTCGCCTGTTCGGCGCCGCAGGCATAGCCGATGGTGAGAAGCCGCTCGCGGTCGATCTGACTGCGCTTGACAAGCTCCACGACGGCTCGTTCGTCGCAGCCGCGCACGGCAACGGCAAGCCTGAACTCCGCGGGTTTCGCGCGGAGGACCGAACGGGCCATCTTGGCGAAGAGCCACTTGGGCTCCAGGACGAGGGCGTCAAGCTCGGCCGGCGACGTGAAGACGTGCGGGTGGATCTGCTTTACTTGATCGAGCATCTGTTGATTCTTTATATTTCTCTTGGTTGTACGGTACGTACCGTAAAACAATTTTGCCGGCGAAAAAGCGCTTTGCGACGGTTCTAGGACTCGCTGCGCTGCGGCCGCAAAAACTCGCCCTTCGGGCTCAGACAGTTTGCGCCGCGGGCGCTCCGCTTCGCAAAGAGCGGTTAGCGAAAACGCGTCTAACTTCGCGATCCGGAATCCTGCCCAATCGACGATGAAACAAAACGATTTGTGCGGTTGCCCGGTGGGCATTGATTCGGAGTTGCGGAAAAAATGGAACGATCAGGCACGAACGACATGAAAGAGATTCTCGTCTGGGCGGAGCAGCGCGACGGGCGGCTGATGCCCGTGGCGCTGGAGATCCTGGGCAAGGCCCGAGACCTGGCGGGGCCTCTCGGGGCGAGGGTGTCCGCCGTCGTGATCGGGGAGGATTGCGGCGCCTGTGCCGCC
>JALOPC010000084.1 GCA_025454095.1 Syntrophales bacterium
GGCGTTTACCTGTCGAAGGGGGATGTGGATCGCGCCATCGTGCACTTCGAGCGGGCGATCCGGACCCCGGAGCCTCAACCGAAGGCTTACGCGGGACTCGCCGAGGCGTACATCCTGAAGGGCAGGATGGACGAGGCCCTGACCTTCAGCCTGGCGGCCCTCGCATGGCAGCCGGCGGACGCCAAGATGCACTACAACATCGGCAGCATTTACATCTACAAGGGGCGGATCGACGAGGCCATCGGCCGCTTTCAGGAGGCCGTCAGGCTCGCGCCCGATTACGCCAGGGCCCACAACAACCTCGGGAGCGCGCTGATGCTGCGCAGCCGCATCGACGAGGCGATCCATCACTTCCGGGAGGCCGTCCGCCTCGACCCGGACTACGGGATGGCCCGCGAGAACCTGAAAGATGCGCTGGCACAAAAGAAGGAAGTTAAGAAGAGCGGAAGGTAGAAAGAGCAGAACTCGAATGGAAGAAAAAAGGGCATCGGGAATTGCCATCCCGATGCCCTTTTTGTTTATCTTTGTCTTTCCCTATACCCGATACCCTGCCGCTACATGATTCCCTTGTACCATCCCCCGTCGATCTGGATGGCCGCACCGGTGATGTAGCCCGCCTGCTGCGACGCGAGGTAGACGACGAGGCTGGCGAACTCCTCCGGCGTGCCGATCCGCTTCATGGGGATCTCCGACGCCCATTTTTCGACAACGGCCTCGGGGGTCGTCGCCTGCTTCTCGGCGAGAACCTTCGAAAGGTTGCGGACGCGGTCCGTCATCGTGTAACCCGGGCAGACGCTGTTGACGGTGATGTTGAAGGATGCCAGCTCGTTCGAGAGCGACTTGGCGAAGCCGATGACGCCCGAGCGCACCGTGTTGGAAAGGATGAGGCCGTCGATGGGTTGCTTGACGGCGATGGAGGTCATGTTGATGATCCGCCCCCAGCGTTTCTCCTTCATGATGGGGACGGCCTCCCGCGTCATCACGATCGTGGAGAGCAGGTTGAGGCGGCAGCCCCGCAGCCACAGCTCGTCGTCGATCTCGAGGAAGCTCATCGAAGGGGGGCCCCCGGCGTTGTTCACCAGGATGTCCACCGTCCCGAAATGGGCCGCCGACTTGCGAACGAAGTTCTTCGCCTGCTCCAGGTCCGACACGTCGGCCGGGATGGCGAAGACCTGCCCGCCCGCTTTCCGGATGGCCTCGGCCGCCGCAGGCAGATGAGGGTCGTCGAGCGCGCAGATGGCGACCTTCGCCCCTTCGCGGGCAAAATCCAGCGCCACGGCAAGCCCCAGCCCCTGGCTGCCCCCGGCCACCAGCGCCACCTTCCCTTTCAATCCGAGATCCATATGCTTCCCTCCTTGCCGAGCTTTCAGGTTTGTCTTGTCTTTCCAGTCTATTTCGTCAGCATGAGGGGTATCGGGTATAGGGGCTCTGGTATAGGGAAGGAAGAAGAATTTTTCATTGTCCCAAACCCTAGACCCGATACCCTAAACCCTAGACCCTTTTACTTGGATTCCGCCGCCTTCCTCTTGTACTCCTCCCAGCGGTCGTCCACCCAGGCCTGGAGCTGGTTGAGCTGCTCGATGCTCATCTTCTTGAACCGCCCCTGCTTCTCGACGTAGTGCACCACGGGGAGCTTGTTGCCCTTCTCGGCGAGCGTGCGGCTGCGCCCCGTGAAGCGGAACTTGCCGTTTTCGACCTCGAAGAGCACGCACAGGCCCGTGTCGACAGCGAGCCGCCCGATGCGGATCGTGTCCTTCGTGGGGTACTGCCACCCCGGCGGGCAGGGCGTGTGGATGTGGATGAACCGCGTGCCCTTGATGCGCTTGGCCCGGACGAACTTGTCGTAGAGGTCGATGGGGTAGGCCGGCGTCGTCGTGGCGATGTAGGGGATCTGGTGGGCTTCCATGATCTTCAGGAAGTCCTTCTTGTGCTGCTGCTTCGTAAGAACGGGGGTCGTCGTCGTGAGGGCCCCCATGGGGGTCGCGCTGGAGCGCTGGGTGCCCGTGTTCATGTAGCCCTCGTTGTCGTAGGCCACGTAGATGAAATCCGTCCCCCGCTCGGCGGCGCCCGAGAGGGCCTGGATGCCCATGTCGAAGGTGCCGCCGTCGCCGGCGAAGGCCACGACGGTCGTCTCCGTCCGGTTCAGGGCGGCAAGCCCCGCCGCGATGCCCGAGGCCGAGGCGGCCGTGCTCGCAAAGGTATTGTTCACGCTGGGGACGAGGACCGGCGTCAGGGGGTAGAGCCCGTGGAGCACGCACAGGCAGCATGCGGGAAGCGTCACGATCGTGTCTTCCCGGAGCGCCTTCAGGGCGAACCGGTAGGCGATGGAGAGCCCGCAGCCCTGGCAGGCCCTCGTGCCGGGCAGGACGTATTCTTTCTCGTGGATCTTGAAGAGATTCTGCGGCATGGCGCTACTCCGTGGCACAGTTCAGCCAGGTGGTTTTCAGATCCTTCTCGCCCGCCTGGATCCGGGCAAGTGACGACTTGACGGCCTCGACGAGTTCCCTCGCCTTCACATCGCGGCCCCCGAGTCCCGCCACGTAATCGTGAATGGTCGCCTGGATCCCGCTGCCGTAGAAAGCGGCCTTGAGATCGGAGCACAATCCCCCCTCGTAGCCGTAGCTGATGCTCTTTTCGAAGAGGATGATGGCCTTCGCCCCCCGGTAGGCCTCGACGGCCTCCTTGACCGGGAAGGGCCGGTAGACGCGGATCCCCACGACCCCGGCCTTGATGCCCTCTTCGCGCAGGGCATCGGCGGCCACCGTCGCCTCGGCGGCGAGCGACCCCATGCTCGTCAGGATCACGTCGGCGTCCTCCGTCCGGTGCGTCCAGAGCATCCCGCCGTGGTCGCGTCCGAAGGCCTCCGCAAAACTCCGGTTCACCTCGCGGATCGCCTCCATGGTCCGGTCGAGGGCGTTCTGCAGCTTCCAGCGCATCTCCATGTAGCCGTCGCAGAGCACCCCCTCGGCGTCGGGGCGCCGGTTGGGCAGGAGAACCGAGTTGATGGTCATCGGGTTTTCGGCATCGAGAATCGTGTGAGGCTTGTAGGGGGGCAGGAACTTCCGGACCGCCGCCGGCGTCGGGCTGATGACGGGCATCATCGTGTGGGAAAGCACGAAGCCGTCGAAGCAGACCATGACGGGCACGTAGACCGTCTCGGCGATCCTGTAGGCCTGGATCACCGTGTCGAGGATCTCCTGGTTGTCGCGGCAGTAGATCTGGATCCATCCCGTGTCGCGCTGGGCCAGCGAGTCCTGCTGGTCGTTGAAGATCGACCAGGGTGCGCCCACGCCGCGGTTGACGCAGCACATGACGATGGGAAGCCTCGACCCCGCCGCCCAGTGCAGCTGCTCGTGCATGTACAGCAGGCCGTTCGAGCTGGTCGCCGTGAAGACCCGGGCCCCCACGGTGGAGGCCCCGATGCAGACCGTCATGGCCGAGTGCTCGCCTTCCACCCGGACGTACTCGGCGCGCAGCTGGCCGCTTTCCACGTACAGGGAAAGCATCTCGGCAAGCTGCGACTGGGGGGTGATCGGGTAGGCGGCGACGACCTGGACGTCGCAGAGCCGTGCCGCCAGCGCCGCCGCCTGATTTCCGGTGATGATGCGCGCGTCAGTCATTGCACTGGTCCTCCCTCACCATGCTGATGGCCCGGGACGGGCACTCCTCGGCGCAGATCCCGCAGCCCTTGCAGTACTCGAGGTCGATCTGGACGGGGATCCCCGCTTTGACCACCGCCTCGGGACAGTAGAGCCAGCACAGGTAACAGGCGGCCTTCTTCTTGACGAAGGGCGTGCACTTGCTGTGATCGATGACGGGCCTCAGGTCGCGCCAGTCGCCCGTCCTGCCCGCCTCGCCGATGGTGGGCTTGCACATCGCCGATATGTTCTCGTCTCGTTTCTTCATGCTGTCCGCCTCTTTCTTGCGCCGTTCCCGTTTGCCCGTTACCCTTGAACCTTCTGCACGACCGTTCCCTCGTAGGCCGCCCGCACCGTCTCGAAATTCTGCGAGGCCGCCGCCGCGGGGAGCTTGCTGCGAAGGGCTTTCTCGATGTTCTCCAGGGAGACGATCCCCGTGGCCTTCGCGAAGGCGCCCAGGAGCGGCGTGTTGATCAGCGGGGCTCCCTCCTTCATCAGGCGCAGCTTCAGGGCCACCCCGGTGGCATCGACCGTGGCCACGTTGAAATCCCCGTTGATGCCCGCGTCTTCCGGCTTGCAGGCGGTGTTGATGATGATCGTCCCGCCCTTGCGGACCCGGCCTTTCACGTCGACGACACCCAGGAGCGTGTTGTCCAGCACAATGGCGATGTCGGCCATCTCGACCTGGGAAAACATCCGGATGGGCTCCTCCGAGATCCGCGTCGAGGCCGTGACCGGCGCGCCGCGGCGCTCGGGGCCGAACGTCGGCGCCGACGTGACGCCCTTGAAGCCTTCCAGGTATGCCGACTCCGCCAGGATCTGCGCGGCGACGACGGCCCCCTGGCCTCCCCGACCGAACCAGATGATCTCTTTCATCGTGTCTGTCCGCTCCTTGTGTGCCGGGAAATAAAAAAAGGCCATGAGCGTTTTGCCCATGGCCTTTAGAATTTCGTTCTCGATTCCCTAAATTCTAAAAACGACGGGCGATCGGGTTGTCCGCAGGAGCAGGAGCAGAGCGAGGCACAATAGCCCGTTGAGGCTCAGCAATTCTCTTCTTGCACCGATCGACGTCATTTCCAACGATTCCCTCACAAAGTAAACCCTAGATATAGGAAAGGATCCGCCTTGTCAACCACAAAAACGGGCTGACGACATCAGACAGGCATGCAAGCATCGGGCCCGATCGGGATGGATGCGTCGCGGGTCTCCCGCCGTTCACGCCCCGGGCCCGCCCTCCCTGCCGCCTGCCTCCCGTTGTCGGCTGCCCAATGCCCTGACGATCATTGCCGCATACCGCTCGGCGGCGCCGCGGCTCGACAGGACCACTCTCTGCCCCTCGGCCCCGCGACGCCTGAGCTCGGCCGGATCGGACAGGATTTTTTTCATCCCTTCGAACAGCTCCCGCTCCCCCCTCACGCAGACGCCCGCACCGGCTTCCTCCAGCAGGGCCTTTTCACCCATGAAGTCCTCCATGGAAGGCCCGTAAAAGACGACCTTCCCCCAGGCGGCCGGTTCGAGGATGTTCTGCCCTCCCTTCGGCACGAGGCTTCCTCCGCAGTAGACGACGGTGGCAAGACTGTAGAGAGCGAAGAGCTCTCCGATCACGTCGACGACGACGACTTCGTTCCGCGGCACTCTCCCCGCGCGGATCTCGCTCATCAGGATGCCGGCGTGCCCTTCCTGCGCGGCCAGATCGCGCACGGCCGCCCCGCGCTCGGGGTGACGGGGCACGAGGATGAGCCGCAGCCCGGGCCACTCGCGCAGCAGCTCGCGGTACACCTTCAGGACAACCGCCTCTTCCCCCTCGTGGGTGCTGCCCGCCACGAGAACAAGGGTGTCGGCTCCCACCTTCAGCTGGGCGGCCTTCAGGGACCAGGCCTCTCCGCTGACCCGCGAGGCGAGGCTGTCGTACTTGGCGTTCCCCATGACGCGGACCTTCTGCGTCGGCGCCCCGATCGCCCGGATGCGTTCTGCGTCCACCGCGGAGATCACGCCGATCTCGAGAATCGATGCGAGAACCCCCTCCCAGAAAAAAGACGTCCGCGAATAGCGCCGGAAGGAACGGGGCGAGATCCGGCCGTTGACCATGACGGCGGGGATTCCGCGCTTCGAACAGACCCGCAGGAAATTGGGCCACAGCTCCGTTTCCGTCAGGACGATGATGTCGGGGTCGACCTTCCCGATGACGCGCTTCACGATCCAGGGCAGATCGATGGGGAAATACATCCGGGCGGTGGCCTGGGGAACGAGCTCGCGCGCCATGGCCTGGCCGGTCTCCGTGCCGGTCGACAGGAGGATGCAGGCCCGCGGCAGCTTCCCCCTCAGGGCGGCGACGATAGGCGCCGCCGCCGTGACCTCGCCCACGGAGACGGCATGAACCCAGATCCGCGGCCGGCCCTCGAGGGCGGACGTCGTCTCCGCGGGGATGACGCCCAGTTTCTGGCCGATGCTTCGACGGTACTTCCCCGCCACGAGGATCTTGAACGCGTAATACGGCGCAACGAGCACAAAGCCCGCGAGCAGGGTGAGATTGTAGAGCAGGGTCAGCACCGCACGACGATAATGCCCTTTGTCTGCTCTGTCAAGGGCTGTCAACGCACAGGCGTCTTACGCGTTGCATGCCATTGAAACGCTCCCGGCAGCAAGCAGCAAGGGCCAGGACATCTTTTCATTTGCCTTGTTGCTTCTTCTTGCGGGGCGGTTGACATCGGCGGGGTAATGTTGTAGGTTGGGTTGGGCCGTCCGAAAGGCCCGAAATTACGAGAGAATAGCCATCGGCGCAAACGGAGAGGAACCCTCATGACATCCAGAAACGCGTTCAACGTGACAGCGGTCGTACTGCTCGCCGCAGTTCTGCTTGTGTCCTGCGCCCGGTACCAGCGCCAAGTCGTCCCCTTCAAGATGCCGCAAGCCTACCCCAATGCCACGACCGTCGGCGGGGCCGTCGTGGCTTCCAAAGCCTGGGACAACCCGGCAGAGGCCCAGAATGCATTCGGGTTCGACATCCGCCGACATCCTCCCCATCCAGGTCGTCTTCGACAACAAGGGAAACCACCCCCTCGAGATCGTCGCCGAGCAGACGATCCTCGTCGATGTGGAGAACAACGCCTGGCAGGTCCTCGATGCCAGGCTCGCCTACGACCGAATCGCGAAGAAAACGGAGTTCGGCGAAGTCGCCCCCGGCGCCGCCAAGTACGGCGCCCTCGGGGCCGTGGCGGGCGGAATCATCGGCGCGGCTATCGGGATCGTAAGCGGCCAGGGAGTCGGCGACGCCGCCATGAAGGGCGCGGCGGCCGGCGCGGCGACGGGAGCCGTCATGGGCGGCACCCAGGGCATGACGGACACCGACGTGCAGCGGCAGATC
>JALOPC010000363.1 GCA_025454095.1 Syntrophales bacterium
ACCTTCGCCCCCGTGGCGAGGTGTTCCATCTCGTAGGCCGTGCAGCCGATGTCGCCGACGGCCTCCACCCTGCGGACGATGAAGCCTTTCAGGGTCTCTCCCGCCCGGAGTCGCGGGGCCGGGCACGTTGCCGATTTTTCCATGGGTACCTCGATGGGTTTCGTCTTCACTGCCGGCGGTGCCGGCTGGAAAAACGGTACTGGAAATGCCGGGAAGAGTCAAGGCGCAGTCTCCGAACCGGGCCCCCGGGGCGGGCGGCACGGGCGGACGGAAGGGCAAAACGCGGAAATTACGAATTTGTAATTGACAACCCCTGCGTTTGATGATAGGCACCATCGGCAAGCCATTGCCGATTCATTGTCATCCGGACCGCCATGACTCCCGACATCGAAAAAAAACTGCTTCTCATTCTCCGGATCCTTCGCGATTCCGGTCAGCCCATGGGGGCGCGCCTCATCGCGCGGCGCATGGCCGACCACGGGATCCCCCTGAGCGAGCGGATGGTCCGATACCACCTGGAGCTGACCGACGAGCGCGGCCTGACGGAGCTGGCGGGGCAGCGCGACGGCAGGGCCATCACCAAACGGGGCATCGAGGAAATCGGCAGCGCCCGCGTCCGCGACAAGCTCAGCCTGGCCATCTCCCGGATCGAAACGCTCGCCTTCCGGACCACCTTCGACCCGAAACGGAAACGCGGGCTGGTGCCCGTGAACATCTCCCTGATTTCCCGCGAGAAGTTCCGGCGGGCCGTCGACGCCATGCTGCCCGCGTTCGAGGCGGGGCTCTGCGTCAGCGGGCTCGTCGCCGTGGCGAAGGCCGGCGAGAGGCTCGGCGAGACCGTCATCCCGGAGGGCAAGGTCGGGCTCGCCACGGTGTGCAGCATCGTGGTCAACGGCGTCCTGCTGAAGAACGGCATCCCCATGGACTCGAAGTTCGGGGGCATCGTGCAGATCTCCCGGGGAGAGCCCCTGCGTTTCGTCGAACTCATCCACTACTCCGGCTCCTCCCTGGACCCCTCGGAAGCGTTCATCCGGGCGAGGATGACCTCCGTGCGGGACGTGATCGACGAGGGGGAAGGAAGGATCCTGGGAAATTTCCGCGAGATCCCCGCCCTGAGCCGGGACCTCACGGATCGGATCGTAGGGGATTTCCGGGCCGCGGGCATCAACGGCGTGCTCGCCATCGGCAAGGTCAGCGAACCCGTCTGCGAGGTCCCCGTGGACCTCAACAAGGTGGGCATGATCCTCATCGGGGGGCTCAACCCCGTCTGCTGCGCCCAGGAGGCGGGGATCGACGTCGAGAACCTGGCCATGTCCGCCGTCATCGAGTTCAGCGAGCTGAGGCCCTTCCAGGCGGCCGTCAAGGGACGGGCGGGTTGACGCGCAAACCCCGGGGAGGGGCGCCCCCCCCGGAGCGTTTCGTGAACGGGCGCCGACAGGCAACGTTTCATGACGAACGATTCATGAAATTCATAAAACCAAACTCTTGAAGGGGGTATATACCATGTCCGTGATCCAAGACGTCATCGCCAAAGTCAAACAGATCGATCCCAACGAGCCCGAATTCCATCAGGCCGTGGAAGAGGTCATGGAGTCGCTGGAGCCCACGACCAAGCGGCATCCGGAATTCGTGAAAGCCAACATCTACGAGCGCATCGTGGAACCGGAGCGGACCTTCATCTTCCGCGTGCCCTGGGAAGACGACAAGGGGAAGGTTCATGTCAACCGCGGGTTCCGCATCCAGTTCAACAACGCCATCGGCCCCTTCAAGGGCGGGCTGCGCTTCCACCCCTCGGTCAATCTCAGCATCCTGAAGTTCCTCGGCTTCGAGCAGATCTTCAAGAACTCCCTGACCACCCTGCCCATGGGCGGCGCCAAGGGCGGCTCCGATTTCGACCCCAAGGGCAAGTCGGACCGCGAGGTCATGCGCTTCTGCCAGTCCTTCATGCGCGAGCTCTTCCGCTACGTGGGCGCCGAGTGCGACGTGCCTGCGGGCGACATCGGCGTCGGCGGGCGCGAGGTGGGGTTCATGTTCGGCTACGACAAGAAGATCCGCAACGAGCACACGGGCGTCTTCACCGGCAAGGGGCTTTCCTTCGGCGGCAGCCTGATCCGCCCCGAGGCGCGGCATGGACTTCAAGAACAAGGTCGTGGCGATCAGCGGCTCCGGCAACGTGGCCCAGTACGCCGTGGAGAAGGTCAACCAGATGGGCGGCAAGGTGATCTCGCTGTGCGACTCGGGGGCCACCATCGTCGACGATGAGGGCATCGACGCCAGGAAGCTCGACTTCATCCTGGAGCTCAAGAACGTCAAGCGCGGCCGGATCAAGGAGTACGCGGACAAGTACAACAAGGTCCTGTGCGTGGAAGGCAAGAACATCTGGGAGGCCATCAAGGATCAGGGGATCAAGATCGACATCGCCCTGCCCTGCGCCACGCAGAACGAGATCGACGGGGCCTGCGCCCAGGCCATGGTCAAGAACGGCTGCATCTGCGTCTCCGAGGGCGCGAACATGCCCTCGAACCCGGACGCCGTCAAGATCTTCCAGGACAACAAGGTCCTCTACGGCCCGGGCAAAGCCGCCAACGCCGGCGGCGTCGCGACCTCCGGTCTCGAGATGAGCCAGAACAGCATGAAGCTCTCGTGGACGCGGGATGAAGTGGACGCGCGCCTGCTGCTCATCATGAAGAGCATCCACAAGGCCTGCGTCGAGACCGCCGAGGCCTACGGCAGGAAGGGCGACTAACTACGTGGCGGGGGCCAACATCGCCGGCTTCACCAAGGTCGCCAACGCCATGCTGGCCTACGGCATCGTGTAAACGCGATCTTCACGGGGCATCGGCCCTCATGGGGAACCGCACGCGAAGAGCCCGGGCCGCACGGCCCGGGCTCTTGTGTTTTTGCGCTGCCGGCAGGCGCCGGGGACGGGGCGGGAAGGAATGGCTCAGTCCATCCTCTTGCCCGTCTTGAACTTCGCGGGGTCGATGCCGAGCTTGCGGATCTTGTACTGGACGATCCGTTTCGTCGTCCCGAGAAGGCGGGCCGCCTGGCTCTGATTGCCCCGGGACTCCTTCAGGGCCTCGATGATCATGGAGCGCTCCTGGGCCCCGATGACGGCGCCGAGCTTGCTCGTGTCCCGGGCCTGCTCGGTCTGGCCCTTGATCTGCAGCGACGGCGGCAGGTGCATCATCTCGATCGACTGCCCCTTGGCCAGCAGGACGGCCCGCTCGATGCAGTTCTCCAGCTCCCGCACGTTCCCGGGCCAGGGGTGCGACAGGAAGGCCTCGATGACGGCGTTGGTGATCCGCTTGACGGGTTTCTTCAGCTGCCTCGAGTACTTCAGGACGAAGTGGTCCGCCAGCAGGATGATGTCGTTTCCCCGGTCCCGCAGGGGCGGCAGGAAGATGGGGAACACGGTGAGCCGGTAGTAAAGATCGGTCCGGAACTGCCCGGCGGCGACACAGTCCTCCAGGCGGCGGTTGGTGGCGGCGATCACGCGGGCGTTGGTGGTCACCAGGCGCGACGAGCCCAGCGGCTGGAACTGCTTTTCCTGC
>JALOPC010000364.1 GCA_025454095.1 Syntrophales bacterium
ATGCCCGACTCCCCCACCCGGTTCACCAGGCTGACCGGACGAAGCAGCCGAGCCGCGTAGTCGATCAGGTAGAGGAACACGACGATTGAAATCAACCCGAATGTCCCCGCAATAGAGGTGTTGAACTGGTGAACGGTCTCATCGCCCATCCTGGACAACACCCTCAGCGTGAACAGCAGGGTGAAGACGAAGTAGCCGACGGTGCACCGGATGGCGTTGTTCCGCAGCAGGGTTGTCGCGATGATCCGCGGCGTGTACTGACCGCCTGCGACCTGGATCGCGACGAGCAGCGAGCCGAATGTGAAGACGACGAAGGAAAGGTTCAACGTGACGATCGTGTCGAGCATCGACCGGGCTCCCGCCATGGACAGGCCGAGGAACGCGGTCGATTCGTCGATCCTTCCGGTCTGCAGAAGCCAACGGCCTATGGTATACGTGACGCGTGTGACCGCCATGTAGGCCAGAACGGCGAAAAAAGGCACGAGCCACAGAGAGGATCGTGCGTAGCTCAGGATGACGTACTTGCGGTTCCAGCGCATTCTCACTCCCTGTCTCAGCCTGTTTTCCCGGAGAGCACCTGCCGGGTGTGCAGGGCGATCATCAGCTCCTCGTCGGTGGGGATCACCCAGGCGCGGACACGGCTGCCCTCCCGGCTGATCCGCGGCCCTCCGCCGGTGTTGCCCTTTTCGTCCAATTCCAGTCCCAGCCACCCGGCGGCACGGCATACCCGTTCGCGAATAGGAACGGCGTTTTCCCCGATTCCCCCGGTGAAGACCAGCGCATCGAGCCCCCCCAGGGCGGCGGCAAGCGAGCCGATTTCCCTGCCGATCCTGTAAACGAAGAGCTCCACTGCTTCGGCGGCACGAGGATCGCTGCTCTCCAGTGCACTCATCCATCAGGTAGAGCATCACCCCCGGATCGAGGGTCCCGCAGCGGGTGCCCATCATGAGGCCCTCCACGGCGGTGAACCCCAGCGTGCAAGCCGTGCTCTTCAGGCCCTGCATGGCGCACAGGCTGGCCCCGTTTCCGAGGTGCGCAACGATCGTGCGGCCTTTCGCGGCCTCCGGGTCAACTCCCGGAATAACCGATGAGATGTACTCGTAGGAGAGGCCGTGGAAGCCGTAGCGCCGGATTCCCTGCTCTGTGAACTTTCGCGGCAGGGCGAAGGCCTGGCCCACGGCGGGAATGCTGGTGTGGAACGACGTGTCGAAACAGGCCACCTGGGGCAGATCGGGACTCCTCTTCCGCAGCACGCGGATGGCGGCGAGGTTGTGAGGCTGATGCAGCGGAGCCAGGGGGTTGAATTCCTCGAGGTCCGACAGGATCTGATCGTCGACGAGGATGGGTTTCGTGTACCGGAGCCCCCCGTGGACAACCCGGTGTCCCACGGCCACGATTCGATCCTCGCTGTGCAGTACCCCCCTGCCCCATGCAAAGAGCGCCTCGATAGCCCCCTCGTGATCGAGCGCGGAGCCGGTCGGCCATTTCTTCTCCCCAACGACCTTCCCGAAGCCGTCCTTCACCTTGAATCGCGACTCCGTGTAGAGGCCCTCGACCTGGCCGTCGTAAAGGGCCTCCGGTTTTTCTGCCCGATCGCAGTAGATTGTGAATTTCAGGCTCGAGGATCCGGCGTTGAGTACGACAATGAGATCGGCCATGGCGCTCACCTCGTCTCGTATTTCCCGCTGCGCCTTGCGAGGGCGACCTGGGTCATGACCGCCACCGTGACCGCCACCGATGCAAGCCGTGTCCGGATCGAATCGGCCCGGCTCGTAAGCACGACGGGGATCTTCGTCCCGAGGACGATCCCCGCCCCCTCGCCGCCTGCCAGGTAGGTCAGTTGCTTGAAGAGCATGTTGGCCGCCTCCAGGTCCGGCGCCAGCAGAATGTCAACGTCCCCGCTGACTGGCGAGGTAATCCCCTTGGTTTTGGCAGCCTGGGCGCTGATGGCGTTGTCGAAGGCCAGGGGCCCGTCCAGGATGCCGCCGGTGATCTGGCCACGGTCGGCCATCTTGCACAGGGCTGCCGCCTCGAGTGTGGAGGGTATCTTGGGGTTGACCACTTCCACGGCGGAGAGGATGCCCACCTTGGGCCTTTCGATGCCGAGCGCGTGTCCCAGATCGATGGCGTTCTGCACGATGTCGCGCTTGACTTCCAGGTCCGGGAAGATGTTGACCGCCGCATCGGTGATCATGAACATCTTCGGGTAGGTGGCCACGTCCATGACGAAGGCGTGGCTGATCCGGCGCGACGTCCGAAGCCCCGCCGCCGCGGGCACGATGGCCCCCATGATCTCGTCGGTGTGGAGGCTCCCTTTCATGAGAGCCTCCACCTCGCCTGTGCGTGCAAGCTCGACGGATTTTGCCGCCGAAGCGTGACTGTGCTCCATGGACACGATCCGGTAGGGGGACAGGTCGATCTGTGCCTCCTCGCCCGCCTTCCGTATCTTCTCCTCCGGGCCGACGAGCACGGGAACGATGAAACCCCGCCTTGCCGCCTCGATGGCGCCCATGAGGGAATCCCGGTCGCAGGGGTGAACGATGGCGCAGGGGACGGCCTCGCAGCCCTGGCACCCCTTGATGAGCTGCGCGAAGGCATCGCCGAAGCGAAGTTCCAGGTGCGGCGGCTTGATGACGTCATAGACAAGCCTCGACGTGGGCGCCGCTACCGTCACCGTTCCGATCACGAGTTCCTTGCCCGCCTGGTTGACCACTCTGCAGTCGAAGACGACGAGGTTTCCTTCCTTCCTCTTTTCCCGTACGGTCACCCTGGCCGTCAGCTTGTCCCCCGCCGCGAAATCGCCGCCGAAATGCAGATCGCGGTGCATGATTTTCGTCCCGGGGCCGGGCATTCTCGCCCCCAGCAGGATCGAAATCATCGCCTCGGCTCCCGCCGCCTCGGTTCTTTTCGGCTCCTGCCGCGCATCCCCGGCACCCGCCCCTTTCACGTAAAAGGCGTCGACGTCTCCCGACACGATGGCGGCCACGTCGATCTGGTGCTGCGTCAACGTCACGGTCGCTTCTTTCGTTACACCCACCTGGATTTCGTCAAACGTGACATTCGTCAATTCCTGGGGCTCCGCCATGGCCTTTCCTCCTTCGTTCTACTTCACCGAGTAGCCCTTGCCCTCCAGGCAGGCTGCCTTTGCCTTCAGGTAATTCTGCTGTTTCGCACTCTGCTGCGATGAAGCCTGCTGCTGTGCCTGGGCCTGCTGCTGCTGCGCCTGCTTGCGGCTCTGCCCTCGGGCAGCTACGGCGCCCGCCGTCGCTCCGACTGCCGCGCCCTTTCCCGCCTCGCCGTCAAGGGAACCTATGGCGGCACCGGCAACAGCCCCGCGCGCAGCGCCGCGCGCTCCCGAGCCCGGTTGTGCACCGGCCGGCTGCTGTGCTGCCTGCTGCTGGGGTGCCTGAGCCGCCTGGGTCGGGTCGAAGCCCGTCTGCTTCACCGCCCAGCTGTGGCATTCGTAGTCGTCTTTCTTCTGCTGGTCAGCCGACTGACCCTTCTGGGGAAAAACGTACTGCTGGGCGATTGCGGCTGTGCTGATACCGAGAAGGAACAACAGGGCAAACAGGGAGGAAAACGTTTTTGCTGTATTCATGTCACTGTTTCCTTTCATCTGATCGACGGGCTCTACGCCCGCCGCTTTTCAATTCAGATCGCTGTCCTTGTAGTACTTCGTCCCTTTCCCCGTGATCTCCGCGGCGAGGCCCGTGTCGGTGAGCTGATACATCCAGACACCGGGGGC
>JALOPC010000085.1 GCA_025454095.1 Syntrophales bacterium
GCGTCCCTGGATGACATCCCGCTCCCGGCACATTCCCTCATCGACGGAAACCGATACTGGGCGAGGGGGATCGCCTCGAGCCGGGGCTGCACGCGCCGGTGCACCTTCTGTTCGATCCGGAGCCTCTACGGGGGGGCCGTGCGCGCCCGCGAACCGGGGCGGGTGATCGAAGAGATCCGGGGGCTTGACGCGGCAGGGGCCCGCAGGATATTTTTCTCCGACGACAACTTCACCGCCGACCCGCGGCGGGTTGCCGCATTGTGCCGCGGGATCATCGGGGAGGGGCTTCACCGGCGCATCCGGTTCTTCGCCGAAGGGCGCATCGACGATGTCTGCGAAAACCCGATGCTGCCGGGCATGCTGTCCGATGCCGGGTTCGGGGCCCTCTACTTCGGGGCGGAGTCGGGATCGCAGAAGATCCTGGAATACTACCGAAAGGGGATTACGCCGCATTCCATCGCGCGGTGCGTGTCGCTGTGCGTGGAGCAGAACCTGACGCCCGTGGTGAGTTTCATCCTCTACGGGCCCTGCGACACCGTCGAGACCATCCGGGAGACACTCGCGCTGGCGAGGCGCCTTTTCGAAAACGGCGCCGAGATCGCCTACACCGAGATGCTCATCCCGTACCCCGGCACGCCGATCCAGGCGCGGCTGAAAAGAGACGGGAAATTCAGGGAATCGGGCGCGGTGTACTATTTCGAGTCCTACAGCGGCCTCGTGACCGAGGAGATCCTGAATATGCTGTCCCTGGCCCGGCGGCTGGCGGCGCTCCTTCACCGCAACGAGCCCTTCGCGCAGGACAGGAGGGTCTACCGGGAATTCGGGTTCCTGGACGATCTGCTGGCGAAGAGGGTTCCCGGGGGCCTCGAATCGTTTTTCTCGGGCCTCGACCGGCAGTCGCCGGGTAGAGCCGAGGCGGAGCAGCTTCGTTGCGAGATTCTGCGGCTGTTCGAGCAGGCTGAAAAACGTTAATCCCTGCTCCGCAACTCACAACTCATAATTCAAAACTCATAACTGCCTGACCGGACAGACCGGCCAGACCGGACAGACCGAATAGACCGAATAGACCGGACAGACTGAACCGACGATGTGGAAAGGAAGCTTATGATACGTGAGGTGATGATAGACGGGACGCCCATTGCCTGCCGGGTGAATGACGGGGGCTTTGTCGAGGGGCGTAGGGGCATCGTGTTCGTGCCCGGGTCGGGCGGCGACCGCACCCTCTGGGAGAACCAGTGCAGGGCCCTGCAGAGCGAGTTCAACGTGGCGGCCATCGATCTGCCGGGCCACGGCCTGTCCGGCGGAGCGGGCGAGCGAGATGTGATGCGCTACGTGCAGTGGGTAAAGAAGGCGATCGGTGCCCTGGGGCTGCGGGGGCCCGTCCTGGCGGGCCACTCCCTGGGTGCGGCAATCAGCCTGAATTTCGCCATCCGGGAGGGGTTCCTGCTTTCGGCCATTGTCCCCGCCGGGGGCGGCGTGAAGATGCCCGTCAATCCCGCGATCCTGGAGAAGATCCACACGGACATGCCCTCGGTGATCTCCCTGGTCGTGAAATTCGCCGTTGCCAAGCCCAACCGCGATGCCGTGGGACCCTGGCTACAGGAGGGGCTCGAGAAGGGGAATCCCGATGTCCTGTACGGAGACCTCTACGCCTGCGACAGGATGGACATCTCGTCGGAGGTCGCGAAAATCGCGATCCCGACCCTTGTCGTCTGCGGGGACGACGACAAGATGACGCCCCCGGAGCTGTCCCGGTTCATCGCCGGTTCGATCCCCGGTGCGAAGCTCGCCCTCATCGAGGGCGCCGGCCACTACGTGATGAGGGAAAAGCCCGAAGAGTTCAACCGCGTGCTCGCGGAGTTTGTGCGGAGCTTGCCGTAAAGAAAGGGCAAATGGTAAAGGGACCAGGGAAATCAAACGAAGTGTCTGCGTGAAGAACAGAAAGTCGTGTCATTGCGAGGAGGCCCGCAGGGCCGACGCGGCAATCCCGGTTGGTCGGCGAGATTGCTTCGTCACGTCGTTCCTCGCAATGACGAAACAAACGAAATCAACGAACGAGCGGAGGGAAGCTATCTCGATAACTCAACACTCAAAACTCAATACTCAAAACTGTCTGACCGAATAGACTCTCTCCTCGACGCAACAGACGGAACGACGGAATAGACCTTCTTCCGAGACCAGAAAGGCGGAGCGAAGCGATGAATTTCGACAACATCATCTTCGAGCGCAAGGACGGGGTGGCGACGATCCGGCTCAACCGCCCGAAGAACTTCAACGCCATCAATTTCGGCCTGGGAAACGAGCTGGCGAGGGCCCTGGAGATCTGCCACGACGACGATAACGTGCGCGTCATCGTCCTGACAGGGGAGGGGAAGGCGTTCTGCTCGGGCGGCGATCTCAAGCTCTTCTACGAGAACATGCAGCCCTATCCCCAGGACATCGTCCGCCAGCTCGTCAAGGCGTTCAACGTCATCATCCTGGCCCTGAGGCAGATGCCGAAGCCCGTCGTGGCCGTCGTCAACGGGCCCGTGGGCGGGGGCGGGTTCAGCCTCGCCGCGGCCTGCGACATTCGGATTGCGGCCCGCTCGGCCATCTTCCGGCAGGCCTACACGAGCGTCAGCCTCGTTCCCGACGGTGCGTGGACCCTCGTGGTGCCCATGTTGATCGGGTTCGGCAAAGCCATGGAGCTGGTGCTGCTCGACCCGATTCTCTCGGCGCAGGAGGCCCTCGAGTGGGGATTGGTGCACCGCGTCGTCGACGACGCCGAGCTGTGGAAAGCGGCGGACGAGGTCGTCGGCAAGCTTGCCGCGGGACCGACGCGTGCCTTTGCCATCGCCAAGGAGAACCTCAACAATGCCATGCTGGGGCTGCTGTACCGCCAGCTGGAGCTGGAGCGATCGGGGATGATCCAGGCGGCAAAGTCCGACGACTACCGCGAAGGCCTCACGGCGTTCTTCGGCAAGCGCACGGCCGTGTTCCAGGGAAAGTGAATATCAGGGTATCGGGTCTAGGGTCTCGGGTGTAGGGGCCGAAGATACGAGGATTGTATAAACAAAATCTGCTTCCTTCCCTATACCCTTCATGTTGACCGGACAGACTGGACAGACCGGACAGACCGGACAGACCGAGCCGACGCAAGGAGGCGAAGATGGACCTCAAGACCATCCAGGCCGTGGAACTGACGGGGGGGATCGGCATCCTCACCCTCAACCGACCCGAGCGCAGGAACGCCCTTTCCATCGAGATGCGGCGCGAGATCATCGGGTGCCTGCAGAAGTGGAAGGAATCGAAGACGATCGGTGTGATGATCCTCACCGGAGCGGGGGACGCGTTTACAGCCGGCTTCGACCTCACGGAGTTCACGAAACCCGAGCTTTTGAGCGAGATCTTCGAGACGTCGTCGCGCTATCACCGCGATCTCTGGTATTTCCCGAAGCCCACGATCGCCGCCGTCAACGGGCCCGCGCTGGCGGGCGGGTTCGACCTGGCGAAACTCTGCGACATCCGGATCTGCTCGCCGAAGGCCGTCTTCGGCCACCCCGAGATCAAGTTCGGCATCCCGCCGCTGGTGACGCCCCTGCGCTGGATCGTCGGCGAGGGGCTGGCCCGGCACCTCTGCTTCACGGGCAAGCGGGTGGACGCCATGGAAGCCTGCCGCATCGGCCTGGTGAGCGAGGTCGTAGACGGGGAGAAACTCCTGGAGCGGGCCGTGAAGATCGCCACGGAGATCATGGAGACGCCCCTGGAGGCCTTGAAGCTGACCAAGAAGCTGATGATCGACTGTGCGGGCCGAGGGTTCGAGGAGTCCTTCTGCCAGGAGCACGACTGCGTGTTCCAGGAGTACCTGCTGAAAAAAGCATCGGCCGCATCGCGGCCGACGTGACGGGGGCGGCCGCATCTTGCCCCTTGCTTTTTTCTTTGCTACCTGATACCTGCCACCGATGGACAAGTGTACGGCAAGCCGGGCGGGGCACGCCCGGCCTGCAGTGCGCGCGGACAGGGAGTCCGGATGCTGATCGCAAGGGACGCGGCGGAGACGGCACCGCCGCGGCAACAGGGAACCAGAAGAGACCGCGGAGTTCACCGATGAGATCCTACGTTGTATTTTCATCCATGGGCCCGGATCGCCCGGGCCTGGCGAGGCAGATCGCGGAATTTTTCACGGCGCGGGGCATCAACATCGAGCGCTCGCGCGGCTGCGTCCTCGGGGGGGAGTTCGGCATGGTCATTCTCACCTCGGGGAGCACCGACGACATCGAGAGGTTCATCAAGGACCTGGACAGCCTGCGGGAGAAAACGGGTCTCGACATTCACGTCCGCAAGACGAAAGCGCCGATACACCGGGAGCTCGCCCCGTCCATTCCCTACAAGCTGATTGCCACCTCCATCGACCGCCCGGGCATCATCCACCAGATCTGCAAGGCCCTGCAGAGCAGGGGCATCAACATCGACGACATCTCCACCAACGTGGACAACAACCCGGTCACGGGTGCAAATGTCTTTCAGATGGTCTGCTTCTTCTCGCTGCCGCCGGCCGTCAAGATCCTGGATTTGAAAAACGACCTCAACCGCATCGGCGATGAATACAACATCGATATCCGGTTTGACGCGGTGATCTGCAAGTAGGCTCATGACCCGGCACAAGGATCAACCGGCGGCACCGCCCCTGAAACCCATCGTGGAGATCGCGGCCTCCATCGGCCTCGCCGAGGACGACCTGGAGACCTACGGCCGTTACAAGGCCAAGGTGAGGCTCGAAGCCATTCACCGATTTCAGCGCCGGCCCGACGCGTCCCTGATCCTCGTCTCGGCCATGACGCCCACGCCGGCGGGCGAGGGCAAGACAACCGTCTCCATCGGGCTCGCCCAGGCCCTGGCGAAATTGGGGAAAGCCACCATCGCCGCCCTGCGGGAACCGTCCATGGGGCCCGTCTTCGGCATGAAGGGCGGCGCCACGGGCGGAGGGCTCTCCCGGGTTCACCCGGTGGACGACATCAACCTGCACTTCACCAACGACTTCCACGCCGTGGAGAGCGCCCACAACCTGCTGTCCACCATGGTGGACAACTCGGTCTACCACGACAACCCCCTGAACATCGACCCGCGGAAGATCACCTGGCGCCGCGTTCTCGACATGAACGACCGATTCCTCCGGGACATCGTCATCGGCCTCGGCGGCTCCATCAACGGAGTGCCCCGGGAAACGGGATTCGACATCGTCCCTTCCAGCGAGATCATGGCCATCCTGTGCCTCTCGCGGTCCTATGCCGAGCTGAAGGAGAAGATCCGCAAGATCCTCGTGGGGTTCACCCGTGACGACCGGCCGGTGGTGGCGGGGGATCTGAAAGTCGAAGGGGCCGTCACGGCGCTGCTGAAATATGCTCTCCTGCCCAACCTGGTTCAGACCACCGAGAACGTCCCGGCCATCGTTCACGGCGGGCCCTTCGCCAACATCGCCCAGGGGACCAACAGCATCATGGGCACCGACCTGGCGCTGCGCCTGGCCGACTACGTGGTCACCGAGGCGGGCTTCGGGTTCGACCTGGGCGCGGAGAAGTTCTTCGACATCGTCGCCCCCTACGGAAACCTCAACCCGCGCATCGTGGTCCTCGTGGCGACGGTGCGCGCCCTGAAGTACCATGCGGGTGTCGCCCGGGCGGATCTCGACCGCTCCAACCCGCGGGCGGCCGTGCTCGGCATGGCGAATCTCCGCAAGCACTACCAGACCATCGACAAGTTCCGCATCCCCTGCGTCGTCGCCCTGAACCGCTTCCCGTCCGACACGGACGAGGAGATCCGGGCCGTCGTGAAGGCGGCGGAAAACGAGGGGATGAACATCGCGCCCTGCGACATCTTCCGCCTCGGGGGCGAGGGGGGCCTGGAACTGGCCGAAAAGACGGTTGCAATCCTCAACCGGTCTCCCGGCGGTTTCCGGCCGCTCTACGACTGGAACCTGCCCGTGGAGGACAAGATCTTCACCGTGGCCAGCGAGATCTACGGCGCCGTCTCCATCGACTACCAGCCCCTGGCCCGCCGCAACCTCGACCTGATCAACCGCTACGGATTCGACAAGCTTCCCGTCTGCATCGCCAAGACGCAGCAGTCCCTCTCGGACAACCCCAACCTCCTGGGGCTTCCCCGCGATTTCATCGTCACCGTCCGGGAGATCAAGATCGCCTCCGGGGCCGGGTTCCTCATACCCATCACGGGCGAGATTCTCCGCATGCCCGGCCTGTCGAAAATGCCTGCCGCCTACAACATCGACATCGACGACGAGGGCAACATCTCCGGCGTGAGCAGCCCCGGCGAGATCACGCCGCTGACCTGAGCGTTTGTCCGTCTGTCCGGTCTATCAAAGCTGAGTGATGAGTTTTGAGTTATGAGTGTTGAGTGTTGAGTTGAGGAACAGGGATTCCCGCTTTAAAGGTCATTGCGAGCAACAAACCCCGACTCCGTTCGGGGTTATCGATGGAAGAAACAGACTCTCTTTGATACAGAGGAGCCGATGCGCACCGGCAGCAAAGACCGACGCGGCAATGGTGTTTTGAACCCGTTTGCGAGCAT
>JALOPC010000086.1 GCA_025454095.1 Syntrophales bacterium
AATGAAAAGATCGCTCGATCGGACAGCCCTCGATGGACAGGGCGGCCAGCACGCCGGCTTTGAGTTCCCTGCGAATGGCATGCACGGAGATGACGGAGATCCCCACCCCGGCGATGACGGCCTCCTTGACGGCCTCGGAGCTTCCCATTTCGGCGACCGCGCGCAACCCCGACGGCTCGGCGCCTCCCTCTCCGGCAAGGCAGCACTCGAAGGCCTCGCGGGTCGCCGACCCCTTCTCGCGGATCACGAAGGGTTCTTCCCGGATCTCACGGAGACGGACGGAACGCCGCTTCGCCCAGGGGTGGGCCGCGGGGACGGCAAGCACCATGCGGTCCCGCCAGAGCGGTTCGTCGGCCAGCTTCGCGCTCGCGGGCTTCTTGCCGATGAAGCCGATCTCCGCGCCATTCTCCAGGACCATCTCGATGACCTCGCTGCTGTCGGCCGCCCGCACCGCCGTCCGGATTGCGGGGTGCCGCCTCCGGAATTCGGCAATGGCGGGGGGCAGGATGTACGTAGCCGGAATGGTGCTGGCGGCGACCCGGATGTCCCCCGCCTCGCTTGCGCGTACCCGCATCACCCGGTCTGCGGCCTCCTCGCGGAGTTTGAGGATCCGCCTCGCATAGTCGAAGATCACGCGGCCCTCCGGGGTCAGCGTGAAGTCCCGGCTCGCGCGGTTGACCACCTTCGCCCCCAGGGCGTCCTCGAGGTTGCGGATGTGCTTGGTGAGCGACGGCTGGGTGAGGAACATCCTCTTGGCCGCCCGGCTGAAGCTCCGCTCCTCCACGAGATGGACGAGGGCCTCGAGCTGAAGCAGGTTGATGTTTTTCATCTCCGTCTGCATGAAACGCCCGTACCATGACTTCCGGTGATAATCAAGGGTCTTTTATGAATTATCTGAATTTGAACTATTCATAAAAGTGCGCTACTGCTTTTGTCGATTTCATTTCGTTTTTCATCGTTTCGCCGAAGGAGGAACCCCACCATGGCCAACCCGTTGGCCTCCCGCGCGGGAATCGTCGTCGTCGGAGCCGCCATCGGCGTGATGGCGACGCTTCTGCAGTACCTCGGAAACCCCCCGAACATGGGCATCTGCGTGGCCTGCTTCGAAAGGGACATCGCGGGAGGTCTCGGGCTTCACCGGGCAGGCGTCGTGCAGTACATCCGCCCCGAAATCAGCGGCTTCGTGATCGGGGCCCTCGTGCGCTTCTTCCTGGGCGTCTTCGCCATGATCGGCGCCCTCGTCTTCCTGGGCTGCCCCTGGCGGGCCATCCTGAGGCTTGCCGGCGGCGACTGGAACGCCTTGACAGGCCTCGCGGGTCTGGCGACGGGCATCGGCGTGGGCGTGCTGTTTCTTAAATCGGGCTACAGTCTGGGCCGGGCACAGTCGCAGAAGGCTGCATCGGGGTACCTTTTCCCCATCTTCATGGCAGGGCTCTTCCTGCTTGTCGCCTTCCAGGTCACCTTCGCCGAGGGCGGCCCCATCTTCTTCAGCCAGAAGGGACCCGGCTCGCAGCACGCGCCGCTGCTGATCAGCCTCGGTGCAGGACTCCTGGTCGGGGCCATCGCCCAGCGCAGCCGTTTCTGCACCATGGGGGCCCTGCGGGACGTCATCCTGCTGCGGGATTTCCACCTGATGAGCGGCGTGGCGGCCCTGCTCATCGCCGCCCTGGCCATGAACGTCGTCCTGGGTCAGTTCAAACCCGGCTTCGCGGGACAGCCGATCGCCCACACGGACCACCTCTGGAACTTCCTCGGCATGGCGCTTGCGGGCCTGGCCTTCGCGCTGGCCGGAGGCTGCCCCGGCCGCCAGCTGTTCCTCTCCGGTGAGGGGGACCTCGACGCCGGCATCTTCGCCCTCGGCATGATCGTGGGTGCCGGTGTTTCGCACAACTTTGCCATGGCCAGCTCGCCTGCCGGCGCCGCCGCCTTCGGGCCCGCCGGCGTCATCGTGGGCCTCGTGTTCTGCCTGGCCGTGGGATTCACGATGCGGGAAAGAGCCAGATGAAGAGTGCCTGCGGAATGCATTGTCCCTGCGAAAGGAGAACGTCATGAGCGCAACCCGGATCGATGCCCGAGGTCTTTCCTGCCCGCAGCCCGTCGTGCTGACGAACAGGGCCATCGAGGCAGGCGCGGAGAACCTGGAAGTCCTCGTCGACAACGAGGTGTCCAGGGAAAACGTACTCCGCCTCGCGAAACGGCACAAGATGCAGACCTCGGTGCATGAAGAGGGCCCCGATATTGTCATCGAAATCAAAAAGTAGTATAAGGGAACGCCAACCGGGGCCTTCCCTGCGGGAAAGGCTTCGCTTTGTTTAGAAAGGATTTCCAGGACGCATGTTTTTCAAATCCGGCAAGAATAACGGTTTCGAGGGCGGCGGGCTCGTCCTCTTCGAAAACGTGGAAGAGGCCATGAGCGGCGAACGCGCCCTCAAGGCCGACGGTGTCGAAAACCGCCTCGTGGCTCCCCCGCCCGAGCTCCGAAAGGGCTGCGATCTCGCATTGGAGATCAATCTCGTGGAAAAGCCGGCCGTGGAGCGCCTGCTCCGGTCGCGGAAGGTGCACTTCGTCGACATCCTGCCGATGAAGGGCGACGCGGAACTGCTGCAGGTCGTCCAGGTAACGGACTTCGGCGAGGCCGTCATGGTCAAGGCGGGAAACATGAAGCTCACCTTCGACAAGGCCTCTGGCGTCGTCCTGAACATCTCGGGCGGCGGCTGCCCCGACATCCCCTACCTGCACGCCGAGATGCTGGCCAAGCCCCTCGACCGGGCGCCGCGTCCCAGGGAGATGGGGCACACCCTGTGCTCGCTCATGCTGGACAGGGCCTACGTGCAGTCCCTCGAAATCTGGAAGAACGGGGGCCGGTGAGAGCATGCTGTTGATCTGCGGCACTGCACCCCGTAAAGACCTCCCGCTGACGGAAGGGGAGGCGATCCTTCAAGGCGACACCCTCCGCATCGGCGGGGCGGAAATCCCCTGCACCCAGGGGACGGCGGCGCTGGTGAGCGCCGCGTGCGCGACGCTTGCCTGTCTGGGCAAGCCGGCCCCGCGCGCCCTGCTCGTGGGCGACGACGGCTCCGGCAAGGGAAGCCGGCTTCTCTACGATCACCTGATCCACAACCTTCCCCGTCTCGCCCCGCAGGTTGTCGTGCTTCACTACATGCTCCCCGTCATGGGGCTCATGCGGAAGGTGAGCGAGGCGGCTTCGAAGGCAAAGAAGCGGCCCTTCATGATCGCCGACGCCGCGGCCATGTACGCCGCCAAGGCGGCGGGAATCGCCCGCGAGTTCGATCTCTTCACCCCCGATCTCTCGGAGCTTGCCTTCCTGGCGGACCCGCAGGCGACCCACCCCGCCTACGTGAGCCGCCACCTCTTCGAGTCGGACAGCGCGCGCATCCCGGAGCTGGTCGCCGCCGCATACGCCAACGGCAGCGCCGCCCGGACGCTGGTGGTGAAGGGAGCCGTGGATCACATCGCGCAGGACGGCCGGATCGTCGACCGGCTGGCGGAGCCCAACATCCCCGCCCTGGAGGCCATCGGGGGGACGGGGGACACGATCAGCGGGATGGCGGGGGCCCTGGTGAGCGCGGGGTTCGACGAGATCACGGCGGCGCGCGTCGCCGTCCGGGCCAACCGGACGGCCGGCCTCTACGCCGCAGTAACGCCGGCCACGCGGATCTGGCAGGTCATCGAGACCCTGCCCCGGGTCCTGGCCGAACACCTCGACGAGTGGGCGCGGCAGGCAGGGAACAAGAATATCGAAAGGAGCGCATCGTGACGACGGAAAAGAAAATCCGGCTGACCGAGATGGTTCACGGGGCCGGCTGAGCGTGCAAGATCGGTCCGGAGGACCTGAACCGAGCGCTGAACGGGCTGACCGTAAGACCCGACCCGAACCTGATCGCGGGGATCGAGGGGTTCGAGGACGCGGGGGTTTACCGCCTGAGGGACGATCTGGCGATCATCCTGACGCTGGATTTCTTCACGCCCATCGTCGACGACCCCTACCTCTTCGGGCAGATCGCCGCCACGAACGCCCTGTCCGACGTCTACGCCATGGGCGGCCGTCCGGTGACGGCGATGAACATCATCTGCTTCCCGCCGAAGAAGCTGCCCATGGAGGTTCTGAACCGCATCCTGCAGGGCGGCCTCGACAAGATGCACGAGGCGGACGTGACCCTCGTAGGCGGTCACAGCGTGGAGGACGACGAGCCGAAATACGGCCTCTCCGTCACGGGGGTGATCCACCCCGACCAGGTCCTGCGCAACCGCGGGGGACGGCCGGGGGATAAGCTGATCCTCACAAAGGCCCTCGGCACGGGCATTGTCAGTACGGCCCTCAAGGGGGGGGAGGCCGACCCGGCCCTCGTAGACAGGGCCGTCCGGGCCATGACCACGCTCAACCGAAAGGCCGCCGAGCTGATGACGCAGATGCCCGAGATCCATGCGTGCACCGACGTGACGGGATTCGGACTGCTGGGGCACGCCTGCGAGATGATCGAGGGAAGCGACGTGGGCTTGAAGATCGAGTCCTCGGCCGTTCCCTGGTTCGACGGGGTGCGGGAACTCGTGGAAAGCGGGTATGTGCCCGGGGGGCTCTATCGGAACAAGGACTTCCGGATGCCCCTGATCGACGTCAAGCCCTCCTGCCCGGAGTGGCTGCTGGAAATCCTCTTCGACCCCCAGACCTCGGGGGGGCTGCTGTTCGCCCTGCCTGCGGGCGATGCGGAAACCCTTGTGAAGAGAATGCGCGAGGCCGGCATCGGGGATGCGGCCGTGGTGGGTGAAGTCGTGGCGGAGCCGAGGGGGAGAATCCTGGTCGTCTGATTTCCCGGGAGATCTATTCCCCCTGCCGGAGTTTTTGCGCCTCCTGCAGCAATTCATACTGGCGCTGGCGGTTTTCCCTTGTCGAGGGCATGGGCTCGCGGGCCTGCGACTCGAGCCGCTCGGCTTCCTTCAACCGCAGCTGCTTCTCGCGCTCCCGCTCCGCGTCGCGCGTCTCGACCGTCTTGACGACCTCGTCGAGCTGCCGGTCCCTCTGCCGGATGGCCTCCTCGGCCGGGACGGAACCGGGAGCGGGCCCTGAACCCGTCTTTTCCACTGCCTCTGCCGAAGGCATGGCGGCAGCCGGCTTTCCCGAAACGAAGGGCTCGGCCGCCACCCCCTTCGGGGGCTTGTCCGTGAGCACCACCGCCCCGTTCCTGTCCGTGTACTTGTAGATCGTCTGCGCATGGGAGGACAGCCCGGCAAGAAGAATCATGCCGGAAATTACCAGGGCCATCCAGCCGCATCGCACCCTATTTCCCATGAGCCCGTCCCCTGAACCGCGTCCCCTGTCCCCTATACCCGAGACCCTATACCCGATTCCCTGAAGCCGGCGGCTTCGCCGCTATGGCATCTCCCGAAGCCGCTGCGCTTCCTGCAACAGTTTCATCTGCCGATTGATGTTCTCCTGCGTCGGCTGAACGGGCTTGCTGGCCTCTTTCTCGAGCCGGTCGGCTTCCTCGAGGCGGCGCTGCTTCTCCTGCTGTTTCTCCTGCTGCTTTCGCTGATATTCCTCTTTCGCTTTCTGGATCTCTTCGTCGGCGACCTTCTTCATCTCGGCATCCTGCTGCCTCTCGGCAGGGCTGACCGGATCCCTGCTTCCGGGCTGCGGCATGGGGGGCGCTGCCTGATTCCTGCTCCCGGGCCTCGGCATGGGCGCCGGGCCCTGCGCCTCGGGAGCGGCTGTTGTTTCTCTCTCGGAGGGAGCCAGGTCCGAATTGTCGAGGACATCCGACCGCACTCCCGGAGGCGGGTTGTCGGTGATGACGATCCGCCCGTCCTTGTCGGTATAGCGGTAGAGCTGTGCCGGGGCGTCTCCGGGCATCAGCAGGATCACGACCCATGCCGAAACGAGGACGGCAGCCAACAATCTCGCGGGGTGCTTGCTCATAATCTTCTCTCCCTGTCGGTGATCGATAAATCTTCAATAGAGGTTATCGACCGCATCCGTCGTTTTCTTTAATGGTTTCGCTCCACTCTACCCCGAAGAGGCAAAAGAATCAATACGGCGATTCTCACCCGCCGACGGCCTCGCGGATCGTACCGCCGCCCAGCACGACCCCGTCGCGGTACAGCACAACCGACTGGCCCGGTGTCACGGCCTCCTGCGGCTCGTCGAAGGCGACCCGGAGGGAGCCGGGGCCCGCTTCGACGCGGCATGAAGCGGGCCGGTGCGCATAACGGATCTTCGCATGCGCCTCGCGCGGCATTTCGTCGACCAGCAAGTTCGGTTCAGCCGCCTCGAGCCCCCCCGAGAGGAGGGCTTCCCTGGGGCCCACGACGACGAGGTTTGCCGCCGGGTCGATGGCCAGGACATAGAGGAGTTCCCCCCGCCCGTCCGAACGGCGCGCCCGCTGGCCGATGGTGTAGTGGACGATGCCCCGGTGCGTGCCCACGACCTGCCCGGACCGGTCCACCATCCTGCCGGGCCCCATCCCGGGGATACGGGTTTCGAAAAACGGGCCGATCCCGCCCGGGGGAATGAAGCAGATATCCTGGCTGTCCTCCCGCTGCGAAACGGGCAGCCCGGCACGCGCCGCCAGCTCCCGGACCTCCGGCTTCGTGTACTCGCCCAGCGGCAGGTGCATGCGCCCGAGCGCCTCCCGCCTCACCCGGTAGAGGAAATAGGTCTGGTCCTTCCTGCGGTCCTTCGGCACGGCCAGGGCCGGCTTGCCGCCCCGCTCGGCGATACGCGCGTAGTGCCCCGTGGCCAGGCCCCCGTAGCCGAACTGCCGGGCCTTTTCGAGCACCATCCCGAATTTGATGTCCCGGTTGCACAGCACGCAGGGGTTCGGCGTCCTCCCCTGCCGGTATTCCGCCAGGAAGGGCTCGATGACGAGCCGCTCCAGGTCGGCGCCGAAATCGACCGCGTGGTGAGGGATTCCCAGCATGCGGCACACCTTCGCCGCATCCTCCACATCCCTGGAGCCGTACCCGACGGCCCCGTCGCCCTGCCGGAAGAGGGTGAGCCCCGCAATGTCCAGCCCCCGCTCGGCAAGGAGCAGGGCCGCCACGGAACTGTCCACCCCGCCGCTCATGGCTACGAGGATTCTCCCGGACGCCGGGCCCCCATGGGGCATCGTGATCACCGACCCGCGGGCCCGGAACCATGCCGCAAGCCTCTCCATCGCCTCCCGCTCGCGCCGGGAAAGCTCCCCGGGGCCCAGCGTCTCCCCGAAATAGCCGTTCACCACCGCCGTTCCGGCCTTCTCCAGCACTCCCGCGAGATAAGCCGGGTCGCCCGCCTGGAGATAGAGGCTCACGTCGTTGATGAAGAGCATGTCCCGGCCCAGCGCCTCGACCTGCCGGAGAACGCCCTCAATGGCCTCCCGGTTTCGCCGCGCTTTTTCCAGCGCCTCCCCTTCGGTCGCCGAGGTCAGACGCGGCGCAAGGACGGGCACGCGCAGGGTGACGACGCCCGAGCCGTCGGGCGGCCTGAGCCTGCCGCCCACCCCCTTGAGCCCCCGGGATCGCAAACTCTCGTCGGGGATCTCCGGCGCGAGGTCGATGACGGCAATCCGTTCCCCCATCCCCTGCCGGCAGAAA
>JALOPC010000365.1 GCA_025454095.1 Syntrophales bacterium
TTCCTTGTTGACGCCCGACTCCCATCCCATGCCTTCGCAGATCGTGTAGGTCGTCGAGAGGGGCAGGATCGTCGCCGCGAAGAGCGAGGCGTTGACGAGGCCCACGGCAAAGAGGATCTTGGCGAACTCGCCGGCCAGGGGGGTGAGGGCCATGGCGGCGTCCTCGGCCGTCCCGATGACGATCCCGCTCTTGAACAGCGTGGCCCCGCAGGCCATGACGATGAAGAAGGCCACCGTGGAGGCCATGATGCAGCCGAGGATCACGTCCCAGCGGACGAACCGGTAGTCCTCGATGCGGACGTTCTTCTCCACGATGGAGGCCTGCTGGTAGAACTGCATCCAGGGCGAGATGGTCGTCCCCACCATGCCGATGAGAAGCCCGATGAAGGCGGCATCCATGTGGAACGTCGGCCACACGGTGTGGCGCGCGACCTCCCCCCAGTCGGGCCCGGCCATGAACCCCGACAGGATGTAGGAGAAGTAGATGACGCAGGCCCCGAGAAAAACCCGCTCGACGGTCTTGTAGTTCCCCCTCACCACGAGCAGCCAGATGACCCCGCAGGCCAGCGGCACCGAGAAGTACCGGCTGATCCCGAAGATCTCGAGGCTGGCCGCAAGACCGGCGAACTCGGCGCCCAGGTTGGTGACGAGAAGGGCCAGCATGACGAGCACGGTGGTCTTCACGCCGTACTCCTCGCGGATGAGGTCCGAGAGGCCCTTGCCCGTCACGACGCCGAGCCGGGCGACCATCTCCTGCACGATGACGAGCAGCGCGAGCATGGGAATGAAGGACCACAGCAGGGCGTAGCCGTAGTGGGAGCCCGCCACCGAGTAGGTGGTGATCCCCGCGGCATCGTTGTCCACGTTGGCCGTGATGAACCCGGGACCGACGATGCTGAGGAAGAACAGCAGGCTCTTCCGGTCTATCCGCTGCAGCCACTTCAGCATGACCTAGCGCTTCCTCCTCAGCGGCGTGGGCAGCAGCATGTCCACCACGTCGTCGACGGTAATGATGCCGAGCAGGTGCGTCTCCTCGTCCACCACGGGGATCGCGTAGAGGTTGTAGCGCGAGACCATCTCGGCCACCTCCTTCTCGTCGTCCCGGGCCAGGACGGTTTTGGGGTTCGTCACCATGATGCTCTCCAGCGGCGCTTTCGGCTGGGCGAGGATCAAGTCCTTGAGCGAGAGCACGCCGAGCAGGCGCTCCTCCCGGTCGACGACGTAGAGGTAGTAGATCATCTCGATGTCGGGCGCCACGAGCCGCAGCTCCTGCATGACCTCCTCGGCCGTCATGTCCGGCGGGAAGCAGATGTAATCCGTCGTCATGAGACCGCCCGCCGTGTCCTCGTCATGCTCGAGGAGTTCCCGGACCTCCTCGGCCTCTTCCTTCTCCATGCGGTTGAGGAGCTCCACGGCCTTCTTCTCGGGCAGGTCGCCCAGGACGTCGGCCGCCTCGTCGGGGTCCATGTGCTCGAGCACGTCGGCGGCCTTCTCGGGTTCCATCTCGTTGATGATCTTGGCCGCCGTCTCGTCGTCGAGCTCGCCGATGACGTCGCCCGCCGTCTCCTCGTCGAGGGTGTTGAGCAGGGCTGTCCTCTCCTGCATCGAGACCTGGGAGAGGATCTCCGCCATGTCGACGGGGTGCATCTCGGAGAGGCTCTTGCGGGTCATCGTGAGCGTGAGCCGGTCGAGGCCGGGCTCGAGCGTCGTCACGTACCGCCAGGGGATGAGGGAGCCCTTCCTCGCCTTCCCGAAGCCGAGCCGCCGGATGAGCCCCCCGAAACCCACGTCGATGGCGAGCACGCCGAAGTGGTCGTTGACCTGGCCCAGCTGCACGTCGTTGACGCGGACGACCTTCACGCCGTTGACGTCGACGATCTGCTTGTCCAGGATGTGCTTCGCGATGAGGATCTGCTGCGCGCGGGGTTCGGCATAGGTAATGGACCCCGCGTCCCCCCGGATCGTGACCACCCGCTTGTTCAGGACGTTGACCTCCTTCATGGAGATGTACGCCGTCCCCCCGGGGGTCTTGACGTAGAGGCCCTCCACGCAGGGGAAGGGGTCGCCGGGCGCAACGCTGAGGTCCCGGATCTTCCCGATGGCGTCCCCTTTCTTGTCCAGGAGGGGACGGTCCAGCAGTTCGCTCAGATAGATGCTGTCCGTGATCATGAGGTCACCCCCGCAAGGTCTTCCCTGTTGCCGTCGACCCTTGCGTCCGCCGGGAAACGATGTCGGTGCCGAAGGCACCTCCCCGGAGAGAAGGCATGCAAATAGGGTGCTGGGCACCGATGTGGCCCGAAGGGTAAAAAAGCCTATAAGCCGAAGAGCGGGGAAAGTCAATCCTCTTGTGCCCTTGCCCCCGGAATAACCGGGGGCGGGGGCGGCGCGCTTCAATTTGCTTGACACCCCCGGTGCGGTTTTCTATAAAACAGCAGGCGCGGTCCAAACGGCACGGGGCCCGGGATGCCACCGGGCGGCTTTTTCGCCGCGGCCTCAGGGAGGGACAGATGCAGGACGAGAAGCGGGTCAGGATCCTCATGGCCAAGTTCGGGGAAGGGTACGAGAACTCCGTGGTGAAACTTGCCCTGGCCTTCCGGGAGTCG
>JALOPC010000366.1 GCA_025454095.1 Syntrophales bacterium
CGGCGCCGCAGACGGTCAAACAGCAGGGCGGGGAAGAAAACAACGATCACGACGGCGTAAACCCATAGCACCGGGGCGGCGAGGACGATGCCCGCGACCTGCAGCCAGCCCGCGTGCTGCCACGCCCCGACTGCGAAGAGCAGCAACCCGATCAAGCCCGGCAGCGCGAATCGCTGCATGATGTGCGAAACGGCAAACGGCGCAAGCAGGATCTTCTTTGTCTTTTCGGGCAGCGGCATGCGGCCAGCACCTGACGGACAAGCGATGAACACGGTTTATCCAGACCCGAGCAAAAGCCATGCCTTCCGGATGGTCCGCGCGGCACTCGTCCGCAATGTTCCCATGGCAGACAACATTCCGCATCCCCTCTTCACACGTTTCCGGGTCTCCTGATGATGAAACGGTGCAACCCTGCGGGCCGTCTACGAAGTGCTCCGATTGCCGCTGTATTCCCATGAATCGGTTGCCGGAATAAAATTTATGTTGACGGTCTGCATGATGAACGGTCTAAGATAGAGCGCAGCGGAAACGGGACCCCCCCGGGCGTGATTTTCCATGGGGTCTCAAAGGAGGAAAGGAAATGAAACGATACGGGATCATGCTTGCGTTGCTCTTGGCGGGCGTGCTTCTGGCGACAGGCACAATCGGGTGCGCCGCCCCCGCAAGGCCCATGCGGGAGGACATCACCCCGCGCGGCGGCGATGTGGAAAAGCTCCAGGCCCGCCTCGACCACCAGTTCGAGAAGAACCAGGCGGCAACGATGAAGACCATCCGGGAGAGCCAGGCCAATCTCGGGGCCGATCTCGGTGCCGTCCGCGACGAACTTCGGACGCTCCGAGGCCAGATAGAGGGGATGGACAAGAGCCCGCAGTTGAAAAGGCAGCTCGACGACCTGTCCGCCCGGGTCGCAGACCTCGAGAACGCCCGGAAGAGCGGCAGCAGGGAACTGGAGCGCCAGCGACCCGAGGCGGCGGCCGTGGAAGCCCCTGCGGAGCAGAAGACGGACCCGAAGACCGCTTACAATGCCTGCTACAAACTCTTCAAGGACGGCCAGAATGTGAAGGCCCGGGAGGAGTTCCAGAAATTCCTGACACAGCACCCGAAGACGCCCTATTCGGGCAGCGCCCAGTTCTGGATTGCGGAAACCTGGTACGTCGACGACAAGTACGAGAAGGCCATCGTCGAATACGAAAAGGTGATCAAGGGGTACCCCGCGAGCGAGAAAGTGCCCCATGCCATGTTGAAGCAGGGCATGGCCTTCCAGAAGCTCGACGACGACGGGAGCGCCAAGATCGTCTACCAGCAGATCGTGAAAAAATACCCCCAGACCCAGCAGGCCAAGGTCGCGAGGGCGAGATTGTCGGAGCTGAAGTAAGGGGGCCGGGTGAAGGATCTCGCAGCCCTGCCGTGATTGAGAGTTTTCGTCAAACGGTGCAGATTTCAACCCAACCTCTCGGGGGATGACGGGAAATGAAAAAGCGGTTGTTGCGTGTATTTCTGGGGGCGTTTTCTCTGATGATCCTCTGCGCCTGCGGGGCGGGGGGCGTTACGGTGAAGCAGGAACGCTTTCATCGAACCGGGATCGGCGCACAGGAAAAGGCGGCGATCCTGCTCGAACGCTGCGTTGACAACAATCAAAGAAAGGACTCCGAAGAGAAAGAACGGCAGCTCGTTGACTGCCTGAGGCAGGAGATGGCGGCAGGCGATCGGGTGATCGAGACCCTGTCGGCGGACGATTTCAGGGCGACACTGCTCCCCGGGGTGAAGTTTGAAAACGCGCCGCGGTCGCCCGGCGCCCTGCTCGATCTGATGAAAAAGGACGACGTGCAGAGCCGGGTGTCGGCGATGAACGTCCGCTATCTCATCGTGGTCGATATCCAGAACTCGGCGCGCCGTTCCACATACCGTGCAACCGTCCTCGACGCAAAGAGCCGGGTTGCATCGGGAACGGCATCCTCGGATTTCGCCGGCAGGGTTGGATCCAGCCTGCCGCTCCTTTCAGGGGCGGAACGCGAGGCCTGCGCGGGCCTGGGGAAGGCCGTCTACAATTTCATCACGTCGGAAGAGTAGCAATGGCAGCGATGGGGTCAGGTCTTGTATTTCAACATGGCCGGCTTGTTTCACGTACAAGCAATAATGTTGAAATACAAGACCTGACCCCATCGCTCGAAGACCTGACCCCATCGGTCGGCAAGAAGCAAGACCCCTTTTTTCGAAAGGCTGGGTTACTTGGCCAGGGGGAGCGGTTTGCCGGCGCGGACATCCATGATGGTCTTCACCAGTCTCTCGGACCAGAACTTGAAGGCGTCCTTGGCGGAGCCCCACTTCGAAAACCGCTCGTCGAACTCCGCCGCACGTTTTGTGGCCCCCAGGGCGACGATCTCATTGGTCGCGGTGTCGAGGATCATCAACTCGGTCGCCGTTGCGCCGCTGCCGACCCACCCGCCCGTGGCGCCCTTCTTGACCAGGCTCACACCCAGACCGACGGGAACGATCGAGGTCACTGCGCTCACGCCGGGCCTGCTCGGCTGTACGTTCGTGATGGCAAACCGGACCCGCGCCACGTCGGAACCGGGCTCGGACACGATGGGGAGCTTGTCCTTGAATGCCGCCACGAGGGCCTTGTTGAATTCGTCGCACAGCTCCTTCATTTCCTGGGGATCGATGCCTTTGTAATCGGCCTTGTCGGCCAGGAAGAAGACCACGCTGGCGCGCCCCCCCGCCTTCCACCGGCTGCAGCAGGTCATAGACGGTTGGATTCCCCAGAAACCCCGAACGGGTAAAATCGTCCGCCGCGAACGCCATGGACGCCGTGAGCACAACACCGAGTGCGACCGACAGCATGATCCTTACCGTGTTCATCATGACCCCTCCTTTCGATGGAACTCCATCGTGGCTGAAGATTGTGGGATTCGGCATCTTTCGGAATGGTTCGGACGAGCCGTGCCCGGAGCAGCGATACCCGACGTCCCGCGAACGTCTCCCCTCCTAGCACCGCGAAAGGATGAAGTCAATACGCACGGGGGGGGGGAGGCCGGAACCGGCAGGCGTCGGCCCTTGGTCCCGCCGGGAATCACTTCGACGCGCCCTCGGCGCGCAGATCCCTCAGGAGTCTCTTGAAATCGTCCGACTCGGCCAGGATCTGGCGCGCCCCGGCTCTCAACCGGTCCACATCGCCGCCGGAGAGACGGAACGAG
>JALOPC010000087.1 GCA_025454095.1 Syntrophales bacterium
CCCCAGGCCATGATCATCTTCATGACGTCCGTGGGCGTGAAGATGAGGGCGAGAATCGCCGAGAGGAACGTCAGCAGGATGGCGAAGAGATAGGCGTCGGGTAGGTAGTGCCTCATGAAATACGTGAACATGGATGCAAGCCGCCTGAGCATGATAAAACCTCCTTTCCACAATTCCTGTGATGCCCTGCAGCCCGGCCGCAGCCGCGCGGGGCGAAGTGCTGATGGGGTATGAAATGGACAATAACGGAATATATACGTCTGGAGGCGCTGCCGGTGCGGATGCAAGCCCCTCCTTGTACACCCTGGGCAGATACGGCAGGAAACCCGGAGATCCCGGGTTGAGCTGTGATGTGACCCTCTATGCGGCGTTGTACGCCGGACCCTTGGCTTCTATATCCAATTCGGAGGATTTTTGCCAGCGTTTTTCCGTTTGGGCGGTCGGGGTGAACGGGGGCGCGATGGAGGGGCTAGAGCCGGTACCGAAGTTCGTTGCGCACGGGGGTGCCCTGGGCGGACACCGTCACGATCTCGCCGATCGCCTCCAGGTCCGCCGTCCGGCGAACGGTGCCCTGGAGAATGACGGCTTTTCCGTCGAAGAAGACCTTCAGGGTCGGGATCCGGATCCGGGTGTGGGTGGCGATGTGGGCCTTGATCCGGGCTGCAAGCATCCTGCCCCGCAGCAGCTCCCACGCTTCCAGGGTGAGCTTTCCGGCCTTCTCCTGCAGGGCCCCGCACACGATCTCCGTGATTTCCGGGAAGGTCTGCACGGCCGTGTTGAAGACCATGTCGTAGGCGGCGACGTCGTACCAGTCGCGGTGAAAATTGGCCCGGATGAAGGCCGCCCGGTCGTTGTCCATCTTCTCGATGAGCCGGATTGCCGTCTTCCGATCCACCCCGTCCTTGCGCATCACCCGCTCGACCCGCTGCTCGATGGGCGCCGTGAGCCGCACCCGCAGCACGTGGGGAAGCCCCTCGAGGAGGAAGTTGGCGCCCCGCCCCACGAGGACGACGCGGTCGTCCATGGCGCGGTCGTAAATGTAGGAGTCCATGAGCGCCATGAGGCCCTGGTACTCCCAGTCGAAGCGGTCCCAGATCGTGGGCCGGTCTTCGTCGACCTCGTTGAGCAGCGAGATCCAGCGCTCCCCCTGCGCCCGCAGATCGGCCAGGATCCGCTCCTTGCCGACGTAGTCGTAGCGCATCCGCTCCGCGACGGCGGTGCCGATTTCCTGTCCGCCGCTCCGGTATTCACGGGATATGGTGAGGATGGCCATGGCGTCGAGTCCCCTGCGGATTTCACGCGGTTGGTGTTGGATGGGGCCCGCCGCGAGGGGCGGGCGGTCATTTCTTCGTGGAGGTCTTCCAGCGGACCCACAGCTTGCCGAGCACGATCACCCCGAGGGCGAAGACGGCCTCCATCGCGTACTGGACCCCCGCCGGGGCGTTGAAGCGCTCCACCATGACGGGGTCCGTGATGATCATCTCGGCCCCGACTTTGCCGAGCACGGCGGCCCCGATGTAGATGATCACGGGGTACTTGTCCATCAGCATGGACAGCAGGCTGCTCGTGAAGACGACGAAGGGGATGCTCAGGCCGAGGCCGAAGATGAGCAGGAACAGGTTGCCCTTCGACGCTCCGGCCACGGCCAGCACGTTGTCCACGGACATGGTGATGTCCGCGATCACGATCACCCACAGGGCCTGCCAGAGGGTCTTGGCTTCCCGGTGAACCTCCTCGCCGGGGTTGCCCTCGACGAAGAGCTTCACGGCGATCCAGAGGATGAAGAGGCCTCCGACCAACTTCAGGTAGGGGGTCTGCAGGAGCTGCGCCGCGAAGAAGGTGAGGGCGACCCGCAGCAGGACCGCGGCGCCCGATCCGAACAGGATGCCTTTCTGCCGCTGTTTGCGGGGCAGGGAGCGCACCGCCATGGCGATGATCACGGCGTTGTCTCCCGCGAGGATGAGGTCGATGAGGATGATGCTCAGCAGGGCGGCGAAAAATTCCCAGCTGAAGCTCATATGTCCCAGCAGGTCCGGGCTCACGTCGGGGGGGCTCTCCTGTCTCTCGAGGTCACTCCAGGGCACGGCCCCGGGGGCCTTTCGCTAAGTGGCGAAACTGGCACAAACCCCCTCGTTTGTCAATGAAAATGATCTCCCCCGGATGGCGCCAAAGCGCCCGCTGTCCGGCCCTTGCGCCCCTTCCGGGGGGACCCTTCGACCGCCCCGCGGGACCCCAGATTCGCGCTTGCAAGATGGGGGGTTGCTGTTATAATACGCAGTCCTTGTGCCCGGGTTTCCTTGCCGGCAGGGGCGCGGGGCAAAGGGGGGAGAGGGCATGTCCAGAGACGCCGAGTTCCTGAAGGAGTTGCAGCGCAAGTTCGAACAGAAGCTCCGGGAGCACGAGATCGACGTCATCGAGCACTGGAAGGAGCGCCTGGACCGGATCTACGCCCTGAGGCCCGAGGGGATCGCCTCCCTGCAGCTCGAGATCCGGAAGCTCTCCGAGACCATGGCGAACCGGGTCAAAACGTTGAAAAAGGGATGAGATGAAGGAAATCGCGAATTTTCTTTTCGAAGTGGGCATGCTGAACAAGACCCCCCGAACGGGGTTTCAATTTCTCGGCTCCGGCAAGGAGTCCGTCGCGGAGCACATCCTGAGGACCCTGTTCATCGGCTACTCGCTCTGCAAGCTCGACCCGTCCGTCGACGAGCTGAAGGTGCTCCGCATGTGCCTCGTCCACGATCTTCCCGAGGCGCGGACGGGCGACATGAACTACATGTACAAGAAATACGTCACCGTCGACGAGGACAAGGCCGTGCGGGAGCTCACGGAAACCCTGCCCTTCGGAGACGAGATCAAGGCCGTCCTCGCGGAGTTCAACGAGAAGAAGACCCGGGAGTCCCTGCTGGCGCACGATGCGGACCAGCTCGGCCTCATCCTCCTGCTCAAGGAGTACGGGGACCTCGGCAACAAGTACAGCCAGGAGTGGCTCAACTATGCCGTCCGCCGGCTCTGCACCGACGAGGGCAGGAAACTCGCCGACTCCATTCTCCGGACGGACTGGACGCAGTGGTGGTTCAGGGACAAGAGCGACTGGTGGGTCAACGGCAACCGGAAATAGCACAGGGGGACAGAACATGAAAAGGACCCGTTCATGGATCGTGGGATTGGCGGCCCTGGCGGTGATGCTGTCGGGCTGCGTCTCCGATGCGGAACTCAAGGACAAGGCCAGGGGGCACCTCCGGATCGGGACGGCGCACATCCAGGCGGGCCAGTACGCCCAGGCTCTCAAGGAGTTGATGGAGGCCGAGAAGCTGACGCCTGACGACCCGGTGATCCACTACAACCTGGGGATCGCCTACGAGCGAAGGGGCTTCGTCGACGATGCCGTCAGGGAGTTCCAGAAGGCGATCGCACTCAAGCCCGATTACGCGGAAGCGCACAATTACCTCGGCACGATCCAGCTGGCCCGGGGGATGTACGACGAGGCCATCCAGTCCTTCAGCCGGGCCCTGGTCAACCCGCTGTACGAGACGCCTTCGGTGCCCCTGTACAACATGGGGCGTGCGTACGTGGCCAAGGGGGACCTGAAGGGGGCCTACGCCAGCTTCAGCGAAGCGATCCGGAAGGAGCCGCGGACGCACCTCCTGCCCGTTCTGGAGTTGAACCTCGGGGTCATCGACTACCGCCAGGGCGTCTACCTGGAGGCCGAGAGGCACCTGCAGAAATCCGTGGCGGGGGCGCCCGGTCTGGCCGAGGCCCACTACTGGCTCGGCATGACCCAGATGCAGCTTCGCAAACGCAAGGATGCCGCGGAGTCGTTTCAGAAAGTCATCCAGCTCGCGCCCGATTCCGACTGGGCGGTGAAATCCAGGGAAAATCTGAGCAGGCTGTAACCCGGCCCAACGCCGGGCCGGCGGAATCGAGAGATCATGGCAAGCAAGAGACAGAGACGGACCGAAGAGTTCAAGACGCGCAAGAAGAAGAAGACCTTCAGGCTGTTTTTCATCGTCGCCGCCGTCCTGATCGGCGGCGGGTTCCTGGCCTTCCTGTTCTGGGCCCTTTCGGACACCCTCTTCCCGCCCGATGCCCAGGAGGCCGCGGCCAAGCGGGAGAGGAAGGACGTGGTGCTTTTCTTCTCCGATGCCAACGAGCGGTTCCTCGTGCAGGAAAAGCGCCTGGTCCCGAAGGGAAAGAACGACGTCGCCCTGGCCGAAGAGATCGTGAGGGCCCTCGCGGAAGGGCCGAAGATGGGCAGCATCCGGACGATCCCCGCGGGCGCCCGGCTGCAGGGAATCCGCATCGACGACGGGACGGCCGTTCTGAACTTCGACAACCCCTTCATCGAGCAGCACCCCGGCGGGACGGCGAGCGAGGTTGCCACCGTCTACTCGCTGGCCAACACCCTTGCCGCGAACCTGCCGGAGGTCAAACGGATCCGGATCCGGGTGGACGGCAAGGATGTCACGACGATCAAGGGGCACATCGATCTGCGCGAACCCGTCACCCCCAACAAGGAACTCGTGAAGCAGACCCAGGGCGGGGGCTAGGAAACCCCGCCGCCTCCGATCGGGTCGTGCGTGAAAGGATTGCCTGCGTCCCGCAGGCGACGTGGAAGCCATGGCAAGAGTCAAGCTGTCGAGAATCCGCAACATCGGGGTCGTTGCCCACATCGACGCGGGCAAGACGACCGTCACGGAGCGGATTCTCTACTACACCGGAAAATCCTACAAGATGGGCGAGGTGCACGACGGCGAGGCCGTCATGGACTGGATGCCCCAGGAGCAGGAGCGGGGGATCACCATCACCTCCGCCGTGACCACCTGCGAGTGGAGAAACCACGAGATCCACATCATCGACACGCCGGGGCACGTGGACTTCACGATCGAGGTGGAGCGAAGCCTCCGGGTTCTCGACGGCGCCGTGGTTGTCTTCTCCGCCGTGGACGGCGTCGAGCCGCAGTCCGAGACCGTCTGGCACCAGGCCGACAAGTACGGCGTCCCCAAGATCGCCTTCATCAACAAGATGGACCGGGTCGGCGCGGATTTCTTCAAAGCCGTGGAAATGATGAGGGAGCGCTTTGCCTCCGTGCCGCTGCCGGTCCAGGTGCCCCTCGGGGAGGCGGAGAATTTCCGGGGGATCGTCGACCTCATCCGCATGCGGCTCATCACCTGGCAGGAAAACACCCTGGGGGCGGCCTTCGACGTGTCGGACATCCCTGCGGACTTCCGCGGCGAGGCCGAAGCCCGTCGGGACAACCTGGTGGAGACTCTTGCCGAAGCCGACGACGAGATCGCCGAGAAGTACCTGGGCGAAGTACCCGTCACGGATGCCGAGCTGATCCGGGCGATCCGCAAGGCCACGATCGCCCTGAAGATCGTGCCCGTTCTGTGCGGGGCGGCGCTGCGCAACAAGGGGATTCAGCCCATCCTGGATGCCGTCGTCGACTTCCTGCCGTCGCCGGAGGACGTTCCGCCCGTGAAAGGGGTCAACCCGGTGACGAAGGCCGAGGAGACGCGATCGGCCTCCGACAAGGAACCCTTCTCGGCGCTCGCCTTCAAGGTCTCCATGATGGAGGGCCGCAAGATTACCTACGTCCGTGTCTACTCGGGGCTCCTGAAAGCGGGCGACGAGGTCTTCAACGCCGCGAAGGGCAGGAAGGAAAAGGTGGCCCGCCTGCTGAAGATGCACGCCAACAAGCGCGAGCGCATCGACGTGGCGGGTGCCGGCGACATCATCGCCGTGGCGGGGCTCAAGGAAGCCCAGACGGGCGACACCCTCTGCAGCGAGTCCAAACCCGTCATCCTGGAGTCCATCGAGTTCTACAATCCCGTGATCAGCCAGGCCGTCGAGGCCAAGACCCCGGCGGACCAGGAGAAGCTCCCCGACGTGCTCGCGAAAATCAGCGAGGAGGACCCCACGCTGAAGGTCAAGTACGACGAGGAGACGGCGCAGACGATCATCTCGGGCATGGGTGAGCTGCACCTCGAGATCGTTGTCGACCGGCTCCTGCGGGAGTACAACGTCCACGTCAACACGGGCAAGCCGCGGGTGGTCTACCGCGAGACGATCCAGAAGGCCGTGGAGGTCGAAGGCCGCTTCGAGCGGGAACTGGGCGAGAAAAAACATTTCGGTCATGTGAAGCTCGTCCTCGAGCCGTTGCCCAGGGGTGCGGGGATCGAGATCCGCAACGAACTGCCCGCCGAGACCGTCCCTGCGGAATTCCACCCCGTCATCGAGGAGTCCATCGGGGAGGCCGTGCTGAGCGGCGTCGTGGCGGGATACCCCGTGCTGGACGTCCGGGTGCGGATCGCGGGGGGATCGTTCAAGGAGGGGGAGGCCTCCGCCGTCGGCTACAAGATCGCCACGGCGACGGCATTCCGGGACGGCTGTTCCAAGGCCGACCCCGTTCTCCTGGAGCCGATCATGCGGGTCGACATCCTGACGCCGAGGGACTTCATGGGCGA
>JALOPC010000088.1 GCA_025454095.1 Syntrophales bacterium
TGAGCAGCCCGGAAGACGGAGAAATGCACCACACACATACAGAAGGACCCTCACCCGCGTCAAGCACAGATGAGGGCCCGGTTCAGATTCTGCGGACCGTGACTCAGGCCTCCAGGAGGCCCTTGAGCCGTTCCTCCAGCTCCACGCGGGTCATCCCCTCGACGGTGACGGTCTTCCTGCGGGACTTTTCGCCCGAGGCGATGGAAAGTGCCGAGCGCCGCACCCCGAACAGGCCGGCCAGGAACTCGATGCAGGCCCGGTTGGCCTTGCCCTCGACGGCGGGGGCCGTGAGGCGCACCTTCAGGGCGTCGTCCTGGATGCCTGCCGCCTCGTTCTTCGAGGCCCCGGGCACCACGCGGACGGCAAACTGCACGCCGGCGGATGTTTCCCTGATGGTCAGCATGGTCGGTGTTGTTATACGGGAAAAAGGGCGGAATGAAAACCCCCATTCACCCTCACCCTGGCCCTCTCCCGTCAAGGGAGAGGGGACGCATGGTTGCTTTTGTGGGGGGGGACACGGGGGAAGTTACGGGTTACCGGGTTACTGCACGCCGTCCCAGTCGGCGCTCCCCTTCTTCATCGCCTCGAGCAGCTTCTCGTTGAAGTCCATGAAGGACTCGAAGTACTTCTCGAGCTGGTTCTTGTGGGGATGTCGAGGCCCTTCTTCCAGGTCTCGAGCAGTTCGAGGTTGAACGTGAGGAACGAGAAGAAGTCCTTCTCGTGCCAGGCCTTGAGGTTCTTGAGTTTTTCGATCTCCTCGGTGAGGACCTCGACCTCATTGCGCAGGGCCTGGAGGTTCTGCCCCGTGGCCTGCCCCTCGGCGGCGTTCTTGGCCTTGGCCTGGTCGGTATCCGCCTGGGCCTTTTTCAGGTAGTCGTCCGCCTTGGCCTTCGCCTCGGCGAGCATGCGCTCCTGCTCCTTGCGGCCCTCCTCGGCGAGTCGTGCCTTCAGCGCGGCCGCCTGATTCTCGGCTTCCCTGACGATCTTGTCGGCACGGCCCTTCGCGTCGGCGAGCAGGGCGTCGAGGGACTTCTTGTTTTCCTCCTCGAGCTTGCCCTTCTGGGTCTGTGCCTGGGCGGCGGCGTCCTTCAGGATCTTCTCGGCCTGGGCCTTTGCCTCGGCGACGAGATCCTTGCCGTGCCTTTCCGCGTCCTTGAGCGCCTCTTCCTTCCACTTTTTGGACTGCTTGTCCGCCTCGGCCTTCGCCGTCGAGAGGATCTGCTCGGTCTGTGCCTGTGCCTGGGAGAGCATTTCCTGCGTTTTCCTTTCCGCTTCTTTCGCCAGATCCTCCTGCAGCTTCGCCCGGTGGGTCTCCGCCTCGATCATGGCGTTGTTGATGATGTCGTCGGCCTTCTTCTTCGCCTCGGCAAGCATCTCGGCCGATTTCTTTTCCGCTTCCTGGGCCTTGCCCTTGGCTGCGACGAGCCCGCCGGCGTCCTTCAGGAGCGCCTCCGCGTCGGCCCCGGCTTTTTCCAGAATCGCTTTGTATTCCTTGTGCGCGGCGTCGGTGGCCTCCGCTTTCATCCTCGCCCGGATCGCGTCGGCTTCCTTGCGGGCGTCGATGACTGCGCGGTCGGCGTCGGTCTTGGCCTGGGCGAAGAGTTCCTTGCGCTTCTCCTCGAAGGTCTTCTCGACGATCTCCTGCTGCCGGGCCATGAGGTCGGCCGCCTGCGCCTCGGCGTCCTTGACAATGCGCTCGGCCCGCTGCTGGGCGTCCGCGATGAGATCCTTGGCCAGCGGGTCGGCTTCCCGCGAGGAGTCCTTCTGCCTGCCCTTGAGCTCGGCAGCTTCCTCCTTGGCCTTCTTGAGGATCGCTTCCGCCTCGGCCTGGGCCTGGGTCATGGTTTCCTGGCGCTTCTGCTTGAGGTCCTTGACCAGGACCTCTTCCTGCCGCCTCTTGAGTTCTTCGGCCGACTTCTCGGCGTCCTTGAGGATCTTTTCGGCCTGAGCCTGGGCGCTTGAGAGCAGCTCGCTCGCCCTCGGCTCGAGGTCCTTCGCCTTTGCCTCGGCGTCCCTGACGATTTTCTCGGCACGCGCCTGCGCCTCGGCCAGGATCTCCTTCGCCTTCGGCTCGATCTCCCGGGCAAGCTGCGCCTGTTGCTTTTCCTTGAAAGCGGCGGCCTCGTCCCGGGCTTTTTTCAGGACCGACTCGGCCTCGGCCTTCGCGTGTTCGATTTCCTTCTTGGCGGTTTCCACCTGCCGGACGGCGAGGGACTCGGCCTCCTGGCCCGCGGCGCTCACGATCTCCTTCGCGCGCGCTTTGGCCTGCTCGACGATTTCCCGGGCCTGTTCCTCGGCCCCCTCCAGGCCCAGCGCCTGTCCCAGAGCGCCGGCCTCGCTGCGGGCCTTCTCCAGCATCTCCTCGGCCCTGGCGCGCGTTTCGGCCATGAGCTTTTCGGCCTCGGCGCGATACTCGTCGCGGATCCGGGCCGCGATCTCGTCGCGCTTCGTGGCGGCTTCCTTGACGAGCTCCTCGGCCTTCGCCTTCGCCTGGGCGACGGTGTTGTTGTAGTTCTCCTCGGCCTGGAGCTGCAGAAGCTGCGTCTTGAGCTGGTGGGCGCGCGCCTCCTCGAGCATCTGCCCGTACTGCTTCTCGAACTCCTTCGCGGTGTCTTCCTTGATCTTGGCCCGCAGCGCGTCGGACTCGGCTTTCGCCGTGCTCACGAGCTCCTCGGCCCGTGCCTTCGCGTCGGCGAGGATCTGCTCGACGTCCTTCTTGGCCTCCGGAGGGAGGTCCTCGCCCTTTTCCTTGCCGCCGAAGATCTTCTTGACCTTCAGGACGGTGAGCTTCTTCTCCAAATCGGCGATCAGCTCGGAGAGGCGGGCGTTCTGCTCGATCTGGCGCTCCATCTCGGCGGCGACGGCCTTCATGTACGAGCCGACCTCTTCGGGGTCGTACCCCGTGAAGCCTTTCTTGAATTGCCGCTGCCGGACGTCTTTAGGGGAAATCTTCACAAACGCCATCCATCAGGACCGGAGCTTGAACGCCATCTGAATCAGGCTCGGGACCAGGAAATATTGCAGGAACATGATCGCCGCGATGACGACAACGGGCGACAGGTCGATACCGACATTCCGGAAGGGGAGCCACCGCCGTACCGGCCTCAGGACCGGCTCCGTTGCCCGGTACAGGAACTGGACAATGGGGTTGTAGGGGTCGGGGTTCACCCAGGACAGAAGGGCTCGGATGATGATCACCCAGGTATAGAGGCTCAGCGCTACGTCAAGGATCTTGGCAGAAGCCTCTATAAAATTGGCCACAAGGAACATCGCGTACCCTTCGAAAAAAGCAGGAGTTCGAAAATAAAAGTTGAGTTCGTAAATGTCAAGGCTTATATTCTGGCGGAAACCCGCATCCGGTGCGGGATTTCCCGGAGGTGGCCTCCGCTGGGCCATCCCGGTCCCCCCGCCTGCACCCGGGCGGGCAGTCCGGTGCCATGAGGAGGTAGTAACAAGATTCATGCCAGACGGGGGGCCATCGGGACCCGGCTGGGCGGAAAAAATAGGAGGGAGCTAACGCTATGAAGGGAAAAAAGATTGTTGTCGTCGGCGGGGGCAAGATGGGGGAGGTCATTGCCGCGGGCATCCTGACCGCGGGCCTGGCCCAGCCCGGAAGCGTGACCGTGACCGACATCGTTCCCGACCGTCTTGCCCACCTGAAGGGAAAATACGCCGTCGGCACCACCGACGACAACCGCAAGGCCGTCCGGGACGCGGACATCGTCGTCCTGGCCGTCAAGCCCCAGGGGATGAGCGACGTGCTCAAGGAGCTGGCGCCCGTCGTCGATCGCAGGAAGCTCGTCATTTCGATTGCCGCGGGCATCCCCATCCGCTTCATTGCCGAGCACCTCAAGAAGGGCGTGCCCATCGTGCGCGTCATGCCCAACACGCCGGCCCTGGTCGGCGTGGGGGCGGCGGCGCTCGCGGCGGGCGAGACGGCCTCCGGCGCCGATCTGGCGGCGGCCCGGGAAATCTTCGACGCCCTCGGTCTGACGGTCGTCGTCAAGGAAGACCTCATGGACGCCGTGACGGGGCTCTCCGGGAGCGGCCCGGCCTACGGGTTTATCATCATCGACGCGCTCTCCGACGGGGGGGTCCTCATGGGGCTGCCCCGCGACGTGGCCACGAAGCTCGCGGCCCAGACGCTCCTGGGGGCGGCAAAGCTCTACCTCGACAGCCTGAAGCACCCCGGGGAACTGCGCGACATGGTGACCTCGCCGGGCGGGACCACGATCGCCGGCATTCACGCCCTCGAGAAGTACGGCCTGCGCTCCTCCCTCATCCACGCCGTCGAGGCGGCCACCCTGCGCTCGCGGGAGCTGGGGAAGGGGAAGTGAGAACAGGGTATCGGGGTATCGGGAAAGAGGACAGAAAGAAAACCCCCTGACAGCATCGCTGCAGGGGGTTTGTTTTTTCAGTTCTTTTCTTTACCCTGGACCCGAACCCCGAGCCCCGATACCCTAGAATTTAAAGATGTCGTAGATCCGCGTGATGATCCCACCGCCGGGCTTCTTGTCATCCTGAGGCTCCGGGTGCGAGGGCTCCTCCGGTCTCGTTTCGGGGGTTGCCTGCGGTTCCGCAGGCGCCTGCCCCGCCTCCTGGGCGGGTTCGTCCCTGCGGTCGCCGGGCCTGCGCCGCCCGCGCCGCGAGCGCTTCTTGCGCGTCCCCCGTCCTGCCTCGCCGGGCGCGCCTTCGGCCTTCGCCTCGTCGCCTTTGCCCTCCTCGGCCTCCGGGACGGACAGCGGGATGTGCTCGCGTTCGACGAACTCGAACTTCGCCTCCTCCCAGAGCATGTCGGGGTTGCCGGAGATGTGGATCGAGACGCTGTGGGCGTTCTCGAGCTCCACGATGTCGCTGCGTTTCTGGTTCAGGAGGTAGTTGGCGATCTCGTGGGGCAGCGTGATGCGGACCGACGCGTAGGTGCCCTTCAGGACGTTGAGCCGGATCTTGCGGAACGTGCTCAGGGCCGCGTACTCCAGCGAGGGCCGCATGCCGGCGCCCTTGCAGTGCGGGCAGGTCACGTGGCTGATCTCCTGGATGTTGGACTTCTTGCGCTGGCGCGAGAGCTCCATCATCCCGAACTTGGAGATGCGCGAGATCTGGGTACGGGCCCGGTCGAGGCTCAGGGCCTTCTTGAAGGTCTTTTCGATCTCGGCGATGTGCTTGCGGTCCTTCATGTCGATGAAGTCGATGACGATGAGGCCTCCGAGGTCGCGCAGCCTCAGCTGCCGGGCGATCTCCTCGGCCGCCTCCAGGTTTGCCCGGTAGGCCGTCTCCTCCACGTCGCGCCGGTCCGAGGCCCTCCCCGAGTTGACGTCGATCGTGATCATCGCCTCCGTGGGATTGATGATGAGGTAGCCGCCGCTTTTGAGTTCGGCCCGTTCCTTGTAGATGGCGTCGATCTGGGGCTCGAGGTGGTAGCGGTCGAACAGCGGGGTCTTGTCCTGGTAGAGCTTGATCATCTTCACGTTGCGCGGGGCCACCGTGCCGATGTAGGCCCGCATCTTGCGGAAGGTCTCCATGTCGTCCACCAGGATTTCCGAGATCTCCGTCGTGAAGTAGTCCCTGAGCGAGCGCACCCCGAAGTCGCCCTCCTGGTGGATGAGCGCCGGGGCGTGGACTTCCCTGGCCTTCTTCTCGATGTCGCGCCAGATCTTGAGCAGCACGTAGTAATCGCGCGAGAGCTCCTGCTTGGTGCGGTTCATGCCGGCCGTGCGGACGATAAACCCCACCCGGTCCTCGGCCGAGATCTGCTCCATGAGCTCCATGAGGTTCTTGCGCGACTCGTCGTCGTCGATCTTGCGGGAGATGCCCGTGCTCTGTCGGTTCGGCATCAGGACGACGTAGCGGCCGGGAAGGGAGATGTAGGTCGTGAGCATGGCGCCCTTGTGGTCCTTCTCGTCGCGGGCGACCTGCACGAGGATCTCCTGGCCGTTTTTCAGGTGCGGCCGGCGGTGCCGGTGGCCCTCCTCCTCGCCCTCGTCGCTGCGGAAGTACTCGGGGCTGACGTCGTGCAGGGGAAGAAAGCCGTGTTTCTTGGCCCCGTAGTCCACGAAGGCCGCCTGGAGGCCCCGTTCGACCTTCAGCACGACGCCCTTGTAGATGTTCCCCGTGATCGGCTCGCGGGCCGACATCTGGATGTTGTACTCCACGAGCTTGCCGCTCTCGAGGACGGCCATCCGGCTCAGTTCCTCGTCCACGGCGTTGATGAGCATGATCTTCTTCATGAACGTTTTCCTCGCTGTTCCCCACCGGGTTGACCGGGTATCACTGGAACTCGCTCACGTCGCCCTTCCCGGCGCGTATCACCTCGGGGACGTCGTCCACGAGGCTGATGACGCTGGACTTCTCCGATGCGAGAATGCCCCCGTCGAGAATGAGTTCCACGGCGTACCCGTAGCGTTTCCGGATCTCCTCCGGGTCGCTCAGGATTTCGTCTTTGTCCGTCGATGCGCTGGTGCTGATGATGGGGTGGCCCAGCTCGCGCACGAGGGACAGACATATTTCATTCGCGGGGACCCGGATGCCCGTCGTCTGCCGTTTCGTCATGAGGATCTTCGGGACGAGACGCGACGCGGGGAGGATGAACGTGTAGGGCCCCGGCAATAGCCTCTTCATGGTCTTGTAGGCGTAATTGGAGACGATGGCGTACTGGCTGATGTCCCTGAGGTCGGCACAGATGAAGCTGAAGGGCTGCTTCTGGCTGCGGCGCTTGATCTCGTGGATCTTCTCGATCGCCCGCTTGTTGTAGAGGTCGCAGCCGATCCCGTAGACCGTGTCCGTGGGATAGATGATGATCCCCCCGTTTCGCAGCACCTCGACCGCCTTGCGGATCAGCCGGATCTGCGGGTTCTTCTCGTTGATGGACAGGAGCATAGGTTTGAGCCATATCTCGGTGACAGGGTTACCTCTTAGCAGAAAATCAGC
>JALOPC010000089.1 GCA_025454095.1 Syntrophales bacterium
GTCCTTGCCCGTACCCCGCGTCCCGCCCTCAATTAAATTGAAAATCGTCCGACAAGTAACAGTGGATTCTCTTCCTGGGCGGACGGGTATGCCGATGCGACCCCCTGCCTGCGACAGACAACGGAGCGCAGAAGATGCTGAAAGTCCTTATCGGCCTCATCCTGGTCCTGCTTTTCTTCGTCGTCCTCTTCTTCAACCGGCTCCGGGAGGCCTTGAACACCGGCGGCATGGCCGTCCTGCTGGCGATCCTCGTCGGGCTGTCCGGTGCGGCCGCCTGGCTGGGCTTCATGGACAACGGCAAGCTCGCGAAGCGGGCCGCGCCGGTTCCCGCGGGCCCGGGCGCCCCGCCGGCTGCCGGGATTCCCCTTCAGACCATCGTCGTCCCCGGCGATTCGGGCCCCGCGGCGCCGTCGCGGGAGGCCCCGGCGGGCGAGGGGTTCCTGAGCGTGCAGGAGATCTACGAACGGGTCAGCCCGTCCGTCGTGGTTGTCTACAACCTCAACGAGTCCGGGCAGGTGCGGGGTCACGGGACGGGGTTTTTCATAGACCCCTGGGGAATGGTCGCCACGAACTACCACGTCGTCGAGGGGGCGGCGTCCCTGCAGATCAGGACGAAAAGCGGCGCCACGATGGACATCCGGGGCATCGCCGCCTCGGATGCGGAAAACGACGTCGTCATCCTGTCCGCAATCCTGCCCGTCGACAGCGTCCAAACCCTCCGCATGACGGCTTCCCTGCCCAAGGTGGGCGACAAGATCGTCGTGATCGGCACGCCCTATCACCCCCAGCTCGCGCAGACCATCACCGACGGGCTCGTCTCCGCGATTCGCCCGGTGACGGGCGGCAAGCGGCTGATCCAGATCTCGGCCCCCATCTCCCCGGGCTCGAGCGGGAGCCCCGTGGTGAACCTGAAGGGGGACGTCGTGGGCATCGCGACGCGCGTCCACCGCCAGGCTTCCCACATCGGGATTGCCGTACCGGGCGAGATCCTCTCGGGCCTGACCCCCTCCAGCCCGTTTCCCGTGGCGAAACTGCCCGTGCTCTACGCCGGGCAGTCCCTGTCGGTCGATGCGGCGCCGCAGCCCGGGGATGCGCATCGCAGGCTGGAACAGGAGAGGCAGCGAGCCCTGGAGCAGCAGGCCCGCATCCAGGAGGAGAGACGGAAGTGGCGCGCACAGCAGATCGGGGAAGCGACCGACCTGCTCGACAAGGCGAGGCACAACCTGAGTTTCGACCGCTACGACCTGGCCTTCAGCCAGTACGAGAAGGCCCTCCAGATCTTCCGGGGCATCGGGGAGACGCAGGGCATGGTCGTCTGCCTCGAGCAGATGGGCGGGATCATGCACAAGAGAGGCCGCGGCGACCTCGCCCAGGAATATTTCCGCCAGGCCGCCACGCTGCGGGGGCGGCTGTAGACCCGGCGTCGCCCGTCTCGCCCCCGGGCTCCCGATGCCCGCCGCAGGCCGGCGGCCCGCCAACCCCTGATTTTTCCCTCAATGTCCGGCGGAAAGAGCCGATACCCTATATGCGGGGCCGCCTTTCGGTGACCCCGCGGATCAAGGTTTTGGACGGGGACCCGGATGATCGTCGTCGCATCGCTTTTTCTCGTTGCCCTGCTGTTCGCCGTACTGTTCTACCGGAGGCTCAGGGAGTCCTTCAGCCGCCGGTCCCTGTTCTTCCTGGGCGCCGTCCTCGCCTGCGTGTCCTTCGCCTTCGCCTACAGCGATTATCTCCTCCTGCGCCAGGCCGTCGAGGTGACGCAGAAGCCCTCCATCGTCATCCGGGGGCCGTTCTACATCACGATCCTGCTCACGGTGCTCTTCTACCGGAGGCTCCGCAAGCTGCTGCGGCGCCGCGTCGTGCTCTCCATCGTGCTCGTCCTGGGCGTCATCACGAGCAGTTTCGCCAGTTACCATTTCACGGCCCTGCGCGAGTACCTCAGCGGGAGCCGGGAGTACCAGTTCGCCAAGCGGGTCAAGAACGCCGCCCAGCGGGTCGTCGTGAAGATGACCAAACCCAACGAGCCCGTGGTGTACGCGCTCAGCAACCAGGATCTCTACCGGAGAGTGGCTCCCTCCGTGGTGCTCGTCAGCTGTCCGGGAAAGGGCTACGGCACGGGGTTCTTCTACGGCAGCGACGGCATTGTGGCGACCAATCACCACGTGCTCCGCGGGGTGGACCATGCCGAGATCGTCACGCAGAACGGCCAGCGCTACCCCGTGCACGGTATCGTGGCCGAGGACCCGGCCCACGACCTCATCCTGCTCTCGACGGGCATCCCCCCGTCCGAGGTGCGGGGCCTGCCCGTGAACCCCGCCGCTGTCGACCCCGGCGACCGGGTCATCGTCGTGAGCCGCCACAAGGTCTTCACCGACGCCCTGGCCGAAGGCACCGTGTCGCCCGTGCCCATCCCGCCCTGGATGGGGATCCGGCTCGCCTCGCCCCTGACCTACGGGGCCAGCGGGAGCCCCGTCTGCAACACGCGGGGGGAAGTGGTCGCGGTCATCTGGGCCGGCGACCAGAAGGACAACCTGACGGGCTTCGCCGTCCCGGCGGCGAAACTGTCGGCCCTGGCCGCGCGGAACCCCTATCCCCTCTCGCAGATCAACGTCACGGAGACCCTGGACACGAACATCCTCGTCACGTCCGCCGCGCGCAACCCCGCCCCGCAGCAGTGAGGAGGCCGTGTTCGGCTGAGCCCGCTGCCTACCGCCTGTCTTTCCCGACCTGCAGAAGGGTGATGGACGCGACGACGAGGACGACGCCGGCGACCTGCCAGACGTTCATCGTCTCGCCGAGAACGAGGAACGCGATCACGGCCGCGGCGATGGGCTGCAGCGTGGCGGTAATGCTGGCGTGGGTGGAACGGATCAGGCGCAGGCCCTTGTTGTAGAGGCCCAGCGAGATGGCCGTGCCGACGATGCTGATGAACAGAATCCAGAACCACTGGACGGCGTCGTAGGATCGGGTCAGCCCCTCGAAGGGTTCGTGCAGGAGGTTACAGGCCGCCGCGGAAAAGAGGGACGCGTAGAAGAGGACCGTCCAGGGCTTGTGCCTGCGCAGGGCCGACTCGCTCAGGACGGTGTAGCCGCTCAGAAACGCCGCCGCGCCGAGCCCGCCGGCAATGCCCGCCCGGTTGAGGCTCAGCAGGTCGAGCGAATAGGCGCCGACGGCCAGGTAGCAGCCGAGACCGGAGCCCGCGATGGCCAGCACGGTTGCCGGCGAGTGCCTCTCCCTGGAGAAGGCCAGGGCATACGCCGCGACGAGAACCGGCGACTGGTACTGAAGCAGAATCGCCGCCGCCACCTGAATCTTGCTGATGGCATAGAAGTAGGTGAACATGGTTGCCGCCAGCACGAAACCCAGGAGGATGAAGCGGGGCAGGCTCTGCCTCGGGATGCGCAGGCAGGAAGGGTCGGCCAGCGCCAGCCATGCCAGGAGAACCGCCGAAGCGACGGCCGTCCGGACCTGTACGAGCTGGTAGGGGGTGACGCCCCCGAGAAAGAGGAACTTGGAAGCCGTTCCCGTGGCTGCGAAGAGCACGGCGGACAGGGCGACGTATAAATAACCGAGTCGGGCCGACGAGTTCACCCACAACCCCCTTCCATGTCAGACGCCGATCTTTTTATCATATCCGGACTCGATTCCCCGCATAAAATTCCGCACATTCTGCCGTCCACGGATTCACGGTGAGTCCTTCAAATCTTCGCCAAGCTGTGATAGGGAGTGAAGTACGTTCTTTTTCCTCGTTTCGCGACCATTCACTTCCCGGGGGGGTGACTTGATATGGCCCGACGAAAGCAGCCAGCCGGCAAGATCGATCTCAAGGCGCTCGAAGCATCGGAGATCCGGGTACGCCTGAAGGAGGTGGGCCCCGTGGCGGAGATACGCCTTACGAGGGCGAACCTGCCGCTCTTCGAGGAGGACGAGTTCGAGCTGTCGCTGGCCTGGGGAGGCCAGCGGAAGAAGTTCAAGATCCCCGTCAGGGAGGGCAAGCCGCTCTTCGGCGCACTGCCCGATTCGGTAACGCCGCTTGCCGACCGCAAGCCGCAGAAGGGAAGCGAGACCCTCGTCCGCGAGCTGACGCTGGCCGGAGCCGCCGGCGAGGCGACCTTCCCCATGAGCTGGGGGTACGCGATCCCCGAGGAGTGGAAGCCCCTCGAGCAGGTGTACAACCGGGTGATCGAGATGGCGAGGACTTACAGCGGCTGGCAGGTGTTTTGACGCAGGCTGGTGACCGGGGGCGCATCCCGTCAGGGTGCGCAGCCATGTATGGTTCTTTCCTTACCGGGGCGCCCCGCGAAGCGGAACCGGGCGCCCAAAGAGGTCGTCTGCGGCGTTGTGCTTCGCCCTGCGTCGCTGCGACGAACGAAAAGGTACGACACACACCTCGGGCTCGCACGCCTTGCATCCATCCTCTTTTGACCAGCCTGGAGAGAAATCCAGAGGCGGTTGATCGAAGGAAAATGAATACGTCAGGCATTTCGATGGGACGTTGTCCGGAAAGGGTCCGTCCGCGTCGATTGCGTTCACTGGCCGGTTGCAACCTTGGTTTTTTTCGAGTAATGTAGCGAAACAAATCAGGGAACAGAAACGCTCATAACACGAACAAGGAGGAAGGGCTATGGGTACGAGACTACACGAGAAGGTTGCAAAATGCGCAGTTCTGCTGTTTGCGGCCGTGGTCCTGATCGGTTTCTCGAGCAACGCGCTGGCTGTCACGCTGACGCTAGGCCACGGGGCCTCGCCCGGGAATCCGCGTACCATCGCTGCAGAGGCATTCGCGAAGATGGTTTCGGAGCGAACGAAAGGCAGTGTGACCATCAAGATCGCGGGGTCTGAACAGCTCGGAAGCGACGTGGCCATGCTGACATCCCTGCGGATCGGCGCGCTCGACCTGACGGCGAACAGCCAGGGCCCGGCCGCCGGCCTGGTTCCGGAAGTGGCCGCCCTGGGCCTGCCCTTCCTGTTTTCCGACGCCGACGCCGCCCACAAGGTGCTCAGCGGTCCCGTCGGTGAGCGTCTGAACAAGAGGTTCTCCGAAGTGGGAATCGTGGTCCTGGACTGGTGGGACAACGGGATCCGCCACATCACGAATTCGAAGCGGCCCATCAACATGCCGGCCGACCTCAAGGGGCTCAAGATCCGCACCCCGGCGGATCCGATGACCGTGGATATTTTCCAGGCCCTCGGCGCGGCGACCCAGCAGATCGCCTTCGGCGAGCTCTACGTTGCCCTCCAGCAGGGCGTCGTGGACGGCCAGGAGAACCCCCTTGCCAACATCGCCAGCAACAAGCTCTACGAGGTCAACAAGTACGTTTCCCTCTCCGGTCACAAGTGGGAGTCCACGCCGTTCCTGATGTCGGCGGTTGCCGTGAAGAAGGTGAAGCCGGCTGAGCTCGAAATCATCAAGGCGGCGGCGAAAGAGGCGGGCGCTCTCCAGCGCCGGCTGATGGCCGAAACGGACAAGAAACTGCTGGCCGAGTTCAAGGCGAATCCGAACATCGCCGTCAACCAGGCAAACCGCGCTGCCTTCCAGGCGGCCACGGCGAGCGTGGTCCAGAAGTGGGAGGCGAAACCCTTCGGCCCGTTTGTCAAAGAACTCGTCGCTGCAGCGAAGAAGAAGTGATCGCCCGATGAGGGTTGATCATGGCGGGGATCCGCCCGTCTCGGGGTCTGCCGGCCGGCGCATCGCGCTGGCCGCGGCGAGCGGGACGGATCGTCTCATCACGCGCCTGTGCCGTTTCATCGTGCTGGTGACGGGGATCGCGCTGACGATCCTCCTCACCGGCAACGTCGTGGCGCGCTACGTGATGGCCAGCGGCGGCATCGACGCGGCGCAGGAGCTCCCGGAGCTCCTGTTTCCCTGGTTCATCGTGGCGGGAATCGCGCTGGCCGCGCAGGCCGGCGGGCATCTGGGGGTCGACTGGCTCTACGACCGGCTCGGGACGCGCGGGCGCGTCTGGCTGCTGCATCTCGTGAGCGCGATCGTGATCGCGTCCTATCTGATCCTCTGCTGGCAGTCGCTGCTCCTGGCGGAGAGCACGTGGGTGCAGGTCAGCCCCGTGCTCAAAATTCCGACCAGCCAGGGGTACCTGGCCGTGGCGCTGGGCTGCCTGCTGCTGGCCCTTGCCGCGGCGTGCTCCTCCGTGCGCATTGCCTTGACCGGGCCCGAAACGCGTTTCACGCTCACCTATAAAGAGACCTGACCATGAGTTTCGTCCTCACCCTTGCGTTCATCGCGCTCATGCTGCTCGCCGTGCCGGTCGGGCATGGGATGGTCATCGCGGCGGCTGTTGCGGTCCTGTGGGACGGGACCCTGCCGCTCATGATCGTGGCCCAGCAGCTGTTCCAGCAGACCCAGTCGTTTCCGATGCTGGCCCTTCCTTTCTTCATGCTGGCGGGAAG
>JALOPC010000090.1 GCA_025454095.1 Syntrophales bacterium
ATCTCCTATTTCTACTGAAGGCGGCCGAAGAACGCCGTGCGTGCGCGATCGGCATTGCCCCCGGGGCGGAGTTGCGGTAGAGTGTGGCGGCTTCGCAAGCCAATCGGGGCGGGAGGTGCCGCATGGAGGAAGGACGGGCAAGCCGGACGGCGATCGCGACGGCCTATTTCAGGGCCCACCACGACAAACACGCCAACCCGAAGATCTTCGAGGATCCCCTGGCAGGCTCCCTCCTGCACGCCGACGACGTGGCGCCCCTCGAGCGGTTCCTGCTCGCGGGCGTCGAGAAGCACAACCCGGAGCTGGCCGCCTCCGGGGCGGACCGGGAGACCCGGATCGGGCTTGCCCTGCGGGGGCTGGTCGTCGTGCTGGCGCGGGCGCGCTTCACCGAGGAGCGGCTCGAGGACGCGATGCGCGACGGCACGGCCCAGTACGTCATCATCGGGGCTGGCCTCGACACGTTCGCCCTGCGGCGGTCCGACCTGCGGGGGCGGCTGCGCGTCATCGAGATCGACCACCCCGCAACCCAGGCCTTCAAGCGCGGGCGGATCCGCGATGCGGGGCTCGAACTGCCGCCCAACCTGCACTTCGCCCCGGCCGATCTCGAGAAGGAAAGCCTTGCCGAGGTGCTGCCGCGGACTCCCTACGACCCGTCCCGTCCGGCCTTTTTCTCGTGGCTGGGCGTCACCATGTATCTCACGGAGGAGGCGATCCGGGCGACGCTGCGCTCCCTGCGGCGCACGGCCGTGCCGGGAAGCCAGCTGGTGTTCGACTACCTGGACCGCGCCGTCTTCGATCCCGGAAACCCGTCGCCTGCGCGGGCCCGGCTCTTCGAAATCGTCCGTCGCGTGGGGGAGCCGATGATCTTCGGGTTCGACCCCTCGGCGCTGGACGCGGAGCTTGCCGAGGAAGGGTTCCGGCTCCTGGAGGACCTGGGACCGGAGGCCCAGAAGGATCTGTACTACGGGAATCGCACCGACGGGCTTCAGCCGACGGCCGCGGCCCGCCTTGCCCGCGCCGCCGTCGCCTGAGCCGCGAGCGGAAGAAGGACGTCATGAAAACAATCCTGAGCCATGCCGGGCGGGCGCTCTACGCCCTGATGGGCTGGCGTTTCGAGCCGCTCCCGCCTTATGTCGGCAAGAAACACGTGATCATCGGATTTCCCCACACGTCCAACATGGACACCGTCCGGGCCTTCACGGGCTTCCGGATCATCAGGAGGACGGGCCACATCATGATCAAGAAGGAGGCCTTTGTCTGGCCCCTGTCCGTCCTGCTGCGCGCCCTCGGCGGGATCCCCGTCGACCGCAGCGCCCCCGGGGGCGCCGTGCAGCAGATGGTGGACGTATTCAACGCGCGCGACGAGTTTCTCCTGGCCATCGTGCCCGAGGGCACGCGCAAAAAGATCCGCACGATCAAAACCGGGTTCTGGCACATCGCCAGGGCCGCCGACGTCTCCATTGTCTGCTGGTACCTGGACAACGAGCGCAAGACGACCCGGTGGCTGGGCGAGATCGTCCCCGGCCAGGACAAGACGGCGGACCTCATCCGCATCCGCGATCTCTACGAGAAGGCAGGCTACCGGTTCCCGCTGGAAGCGGATTGAACGCCCATGAAACAGAAAGGCCGTCCCCGGCAAGGAGACGGCCTTTCGATTACTCGTAAAGCTGCGGGGTTACTTGAAGCTGCGCTCGAAGAGCCCGGCGATGGCCTTCTTCCCGTTTTCTTCCAGGAAGCGCGTTCCCGTGCCCGTGAAGTGGACGTGGGTGATGACGGGGTCCTTGCAGGGGGCCCAGTCCGCGCCGTTCCATGTGAACCAGCCGTTTCGCTTCTGGTCAAAGACGAACAGGGGCTTGTTGCAGAGCTTGGCGAACTCTGCGCCCCAGCCCGTTCCGCCCTTGACGGTTCTGTCGGGCAGGATCTCGCCCACCACGTAAATTTCCTGCCCCTTGTTGATCTGGTACCAGATGCTCTGCAGCACCTTCCGGATCGTCGGGCTCGTGGTGTAGGTGCGGCTCATCAGCCTCGAGACGTACTCCAGGCTCACGTCGCCGTTTTTCAGCTCTTCGTGATTCAGCACGCGCAGGCCCCGCCGGCGTTCGATGCTGTGCCCCTCGAAGGTGAAGTTCACCTCCTCGATGCCCAGCCGCTCGGCATTCGCCCCGAATTCAGCCTCGGCCCCTTTGATGCCGCCGCTGAACAGAATTACATCTTCCTTCTTCATGGTCATTCCTTTTTTCGCCCTGTGATTGTGTGGTCGCCGCATAAAGCCCAGGGATGGCCTCAGTCAGTCCGCTGGTGTCAGCCCTCGTCCCGGATCAGCATCGTTGCCGGGTCCAGGCGCAGGCGGTTCTCGACCGCATCGGACGCGATGCCCCGCAGGGGCTGGATCGTGATGTCCGCTCCCCTGGCATCGAGCTGCAGGATCACATCGAAAAGATCGCCTGCCCGGGCAAGGGCCGGCGGCATCCCCTCCGCCGTCGGCTTCTCGTGCCGATGGGTGTGCACGGTGAACCAGACGTGGACCCCGAGCCTGCCGGCGAGGAGCTTCAATGCCATCAGGCGCTCCCGGTCCGCCTCCCCGAAAGGGAACCCGTCGATGAGGACCATCTCCGGATGAAAGATGTTCTGGGCCGTCAGGTCCGTCAACCGCTCCTCCAGCTTGGGAACGGTGAACCCCTCCACCTTGAAGGTCATGATGAACCGGTGCGGCAGGAGGTCCTCGAGAACCCCGTCGAGCCGGGTCAGGTTGGCCCGGTCGGCAAGGTCCTGGAAAAGCTTGGCGTACCAGAGGCTGACCTTGGTGACGGGCTCATCGAGGCTGATGTGCAGGACCTTTTTTTCCTGCAGCATGGCATTCAGGGCAAGCTGCACGAGAAAGGCCGTCTTGCCGACCCCGGCGGGCGCCAGCACCGCGCCGAAGCAACCCGCCGCCAGAATCTCTTCACCCCCCCGGCCGAAAGACCGCAGCGGGTTGCGAAGGATCAAATCTTTTTTAAACATGTCGATATTCCTGTTCCTGAGATGGATAACGTTTTCTGTTCGTTGCGTCTGCATGGCCGGGTGTGCGTAAAAGTCATTGCGAGGAGCGGCTGGGCTGAAGCCGTCTTCTTGGGAAGACGGCCACAGGCTGCCGGGCTCGACTCGCAATGACGCGGTTGCATCCTCCTTTGCCAGAGGGGTGAGCGGGAAGAACCCTTCGAAAAAGGGGACCTCCGCTCATGGCCTCCCCCTTTCAAAAAGGGGGACAGGGGGGATTTGTCCCAACATGATCAGGCCGCGTTCTTTTTCCGCGCCGCCACTTCCTCGGCGATCTTCTCGGCGATGGACTGCGGCACGAGCTTGTACATGGCGAATTCCATGGTGAACTGCGCCTTGCCCTGTGTGGAGGAGCGAAGGGCCGTGGAGAAGCCGAACATCTCCGCCAGGGGCACATGGGCCTCGATGACGGACATGGGGCCCTCGTCCTGGGCGCCGACGATCATGCCGCGGCGCTGGTTCAGCAGGCCGATGACCGGGCCCTGGAACTCGGTGGGCGTCTCCACGACGACCTTCATGACCGGCTCGTGAATGACGGGCTTGGCCTTCGCATAGCCCTCGCGGAAGGCGCCCCGTGCCGCCGCCTGGAACGCGATGTCCGAGGAGTCCACCGTGTGGGAGGCCCCGTCGTTGATGACGATTTTCACGCCCGTGACGGGGAACTCCAGCTTGGGGCCCTTGGACAGGCAGGAACGGAAGCCCTTCTCGCAGGCCGCGATGAACTGGGTCGGGATCGAACCGCCGGTGACCTTGTTCTCGAAGACGAACTCTTCATCGGCCACGGGCTCGATCCAGCCGGCCACGCGGCCGTACTGGCCGGAGCCGCCCGTCTGCTTCCTGTGGGTGTAATTGAACTCCGCTCGCTGCGTGATGGTCTCGCGGTAGGCCACCCGCGGGTTTCCCGTGGTCACCTCCGCCGCGTACTCGCGCTTCATCCGCTCCACGTAGACTTCCAGGTGCAGCTCGCCCATGCCCTCGATGATCGTCTCGTTGGTCTCGGCGTCGACGTGGCACCGGAAGGTCGGGTCCTCCTTGGTGAAGCGGTTGAGGGCCTTGGACATGTTGATCTGGGCCTTGTTGTCCTTCGGCACGATGGCGAGCGAAATGACCGGCTCGGGGACGTACATGGAGGTCATGGTGAGGTTGACGCCCTGGGAGACGAAGGTGTCGCCCGAGGCGCACTCGATGCCGAACAGGGCGCCGATGTAGCCCGCCGAAACGGACTCGATGTCCTCCATCTGATCGGCGTGCATGCGCACGACGCGGCCCACCTTGACCTTCTTGCCGGTGCGCACGTTGACGATGGTGGAGCCCTTGGCGATCGAGCCCTGGTAGACGCGGATGTAGGTGAGCTGCCCGTAGGGGCCGTCTTCGAGCTTGAAGGCCAGCGCGACGACGGGCTTGTCCGGGTTGCTCTCGAGCGTCACGGGTGACTCGTCGTTGTCCATGTCCAGGGCCGTGTTCTCCACGTCCGAGGGGCAGGGCAGCAGGGCGCAGACTGTATCGAGCAGGGGCTGGACGGCCTTGTTCTTGTAGGCCGAGCCCATGAGCACCGGCGTCAGCTCGCGGCGGATCGTCCCCGCGCGCAGAGCCGAAATCAGAATCTCCCGGGGGATCTCGCGCTCCTCGAGGGCCGCCTCCATGAGCTCGTCGGAGAACATGGACGCCGCCTCGACCATCTCGGTCCTCCTGGCGGCCGCCTCGTCACGGAGCTCGGCCGGGATCTCCTCGACGCGGACCACCTCGCCGTTTTCCCCGTCGAAGTACAGGGCCTTCATGTCGACGAGGTCGACGACACCCTGGAAGTTCATCTCCAAACCGATGGGGATCTGCAGGGCCACGGCGTTGTGGCCGAGCTTCGCTCTGAGCTGGGCGATCACGCGGGCCGGGTCGGCCCCGCTGCGGTCGCACTTGTTGATGAAGGCGATGCTGGGAACCTTGTAGCGCTTCATCTGCTGGTCCACGGTGATCGACTGGGACTGCACGCCGCCCACCGAGCAGAGCACGAGGACCGCGCCGTCGAGCACCCGCAGGGAGCGCTCCACCTCGATGGTGAAGTCCACGTGCCCGGGGGTGTCGATGATGTTGATCTCGTGGCCCATCCACTCGCAGAAGGTCGCCGCGGAGGCGATGGTGATCCCGCGCTCCTTCTCGAGCTCCATGGAGTCCATCGTGGCGCCGACGCCGTCCTTGCCCTTGACGTCGTGGATCGCGTGGATGCGCTTGGTGTAGAAGAGGATGCGTTCCGACAGGGTGGTCTTCCCGGAGTCGATGTGAGCGCTGATGCCGATGTTGCGGACCTTTTGGATGTCGCTTTTCATGTTTCTTTCCTGGTGTTGAAGTCCCGTCGACCCGTTACGGAAAAGAAAACTCCCCGCATCTGATAGGTGCCATCAAACGGGGGAGCCATCGAACCAAATACTGCGATGGATATCTGGAACTCTAGCGTAAAGGATGACGTAATTTTTGGATAATAGTGATGCAACCATGATTTGTCAATCTTTTTTTGCAATAATTTTCGGGGCGGCGCGGGGCGGGATGGGTGGCGCAACGGCCCGTTGTTATTCCGGTTCGGGCGGTCTCGGCCGCCCGGGTTTTTCGCCCGGCGGGAGGGCCCCGGCGGGTTTTTGTTGCCGAGCCCGCCGCTTTGCTGGTAAAACGATCGAAAAACAGACCGAAAACAAGGGGTCGGCATGGGCAAGAGCTACGAATACCGGACGACGGTGACGATCGGGGACACGAACCTGCTGCAGCACATGTACTTCGTGCATTTCTTCACGCTTCAGGGGATCACGCGGGACCTGTGGGTGAAGGAGTGCGTGCCGGGCGGGCTCGAGTCCATCCGGGACGGCCTCGTCCTGATCACGAAGAACGCGATGTGCGAGTACAAGAAAGACTTCTACCTCTACGACCGGGTGCTCGTGCAGATGCAGATCCAGAACCTGCGGGGGGCCAGCACGGAGCTCGTCTTCCGGTTCTACAACGAGGCGACGATGGAACTGCACGCCGAGGGCACCAACGAGATCGTGTTCGCCAACAGCAGCCACCGGATCTGCCGGATCCCGCCGAACTTCCGGAACGCGGGGATCGAGTATTCCGCCGACGCGTGACGGTCCGGGGCAGGCGCGTCGTCCCGGCGGGCGAAGAGCCCCATCGCTGGCCCGATCGTGCGCTGCCCCGCATGCGGGGCTTCACAGGGGGAGGGCATGAAACCGAACCGGACAGCCGCCGCGCTTGCCGCCCTCGCTGTTCTCGCCTTCTTCGCGGCCGCTCGCGGCGACGAGGTCAAACCCCGCGGGCAGGACAGCAGCACCTTTTCCTGGGACGGCCTGCAGGTCGCCCTGGGCGTCTCCCCCGATG
>JALOPC010000091.1 GCA_025454095.1 Syntrophales bacterium
GTTTTTCCCAATCGAAACGAAGGCTGGCCGCTTCTTGCCGGCGGCGCCGCGGGTCCCGTCCGGGATGTTTCTGAACAATTTCGAGGCGCTGCGCCCGGTTCCGGGCGCCGTGGTGCGCTTTCGACGGGGGAAGAATAGAGCACTTGGCCCTGCCTGTCAAGATGGCCGATCGAACGGCAAGTGGCATGATTCTGGCAACTCTCATCATGCCGGAAGGCTCGTTTTCGCACACCCCTAAAGGTCGGGCCCGGAACGGCCGATAATAGGGTCGAAGAGAAAATGACGCTCCCGCTAGCTTCAGCACCTCATGATGAACCCGGACAGCACCCCGGGAGGGGTCAAGGCGGTTACCATTAATAGAGGAAGCTACTGACTGGGAGCTCATGAGCTGACTGGGGTATTCGTCCGGTACGGTATCCTGGTTGGCCTTTGAAAATACCTGGAGGCATGGACGTGTACGAGTACCTCTTCGTGATAACGGTCAGCTTTTCGATTGTCGGTGCCTGGCTGTACGCCATCATCGAGTAAGTCCGACTGAAAAACTCTCCTGCTTGACGTGCCGTGGGTCACCGGGGGGAGCCGGTGAACACCCGGCGCGTTTTTTTATTCCTCGGAGAGGCACAGCGAAAAGACCGCCAGCGGGACCACCCGGTGGACCTTCAACCGCCGGAATTTCACCTCGACAATGACAAAATCCTCATCCACCTTGACCAGCTTCGCCGGGCTCTTCGGCTCCGCGCCCGGGCGCACGGTGAACACGTAGGTGACATCGTCGGCCGTCAACTCCCCCACCGTCCCCACGAGCTTCTCGACGTATTTCCTGAATTTCATATTCTCTCCCTTCTTTACCGCTAGACCCGATACCCTGTTTTTCACATCCACTGCGCGAAGTGCTCCTCGTACTCCTTTTCCAGGATCTCCTTGTGCCGCATCTCCTCGCGGGCAAGCCGGCTGAAGAGGGCCTCGAGGTCCGTGCCCCGGTATTGATCGAGGAGCCCTCCGTAGAAGTCCATGGCCTTCTTCTCCATCTGCATGGCGAAGACCATGATGTCCTGCGGGCTGCTGTCCGGGGTCAGCTCGATTTCGACCATGGTGTCCGAGACCTGGAGGTCGCGACCCTTCGCCTTCGCCCCGACGCCCTCGATGGAGCCGCTGTCGAGCGCCTCCCGGATCATCATCCAGTGCCCCATCTCCTGGTCCGCCAGTTCCTGCAGCAGGGCTTTGGCCGCGTCGTCCTTCACCTTGCCGCGAAACAGCCGGTAGAGCTCGCGGGCGTTCATCTCCTTGTCCAGGGCGTACGTAAGCGCGTCCTTCAGCGTCGCAAATTGCATCGTGTCCTCCACTCCTTCCTGCAGAATGACCGGAACCCTAGGGTCCCGTGTAGCTGATGCGGTAGATCGCCCCGGCCCGGTCGTCGGAGACGAGAAGGGCGCCGTCGGGCATCACGAGAACGTCCACGGGGCGCCCCCAGGCCGAGATCCCCTCGAGCCAGCCCTCGGCGAAGGTCTCGTAACGGACGGCCCGGTTTCCCTCGAGGCGCACCAGGGTGATGCGGTAGCCGATGGGCTTGCTGCGGTTCCACGACCCGTGCTCGGCGATGAACACCTGGTTGCGGTACTGCGCGGGGAACTGGGTCCCCGTGTAGAACTTCATGCCCAGGGCGGCCACGTGGGGACCCAACTGGATCGACGGGGCCGTGAACTCGCCGCAGTCCCGGTTTCTCCCGTAGGAGGAATCCAGGATGTCCCCGTGGCAGTAGGGAAACCCGAAGTGCAGGCCCTTTTGCGGGGCGCGGTTCAGCTCGTCGGGCGGCCGGTCGTCGCCCATCCAGTCCCGGCCGTTGTCGGTGAACCACAGCTCCCCGGTTTCCGGGTGCCAGTCGAAGCCCACGGTGTTGCGCACCCCCGAGGCGAAGACCTCCAGGTTCTTGCCGTCCGGCTTCATCCGCATGATCGAGGCGTAGCGCCCGTCCTTCTTCTCGCAGACGTTGCACGGGGCTCCCACGGGGACGTAGAGCAGCCCGTCGGGTCCGAAGGCGATGACTTTCCAGCCGTGGTGGCGGTCCTTGGGGAATGCCCGGCTCACGACCACGGGCTTCGGGGGGTTGTAGAGGCGGTTGGCGATGTCGTCCAGCCGCAGGATGCGGCTCACCTCGGCCACGTAGAGGGCTCCGTTGCGGTACGCCACCCCGTTGGGCATGTTGAGGCCGCGGGCGATCGTGAGGATCTCGTCGGCCTTCTGGTCGCCGTCCTTGTCGAGGACGGCGTAGACCTTCCCCTCGTTCTTCGTCCCGACAAAGAGCACCCCCTTGGGACCGAGCGCCATGGAACGGGCGCCTTCGATCTTCGAGGCGTACAGTTCGATCCGGAAACCGGGCGGCAGCTTGATCGTCTCCAGCGCGGGCCCCGGCGCCTTCATCGTCGGCATGATCGCGGGAAAAACGGGCAGGACGCAGAGCAGCAGCCGCGAGGGCCGCAGCCTCGGGATCAGCATGGGCGTGCGCGACCGGTACTTTCGGTAGGCCTCCCCCAGCCTGCGTTCCAGCTCGGGCTCTTCGATAAGCTTGAACTCGAGCAGCGCCGCAAGGATGAACAGCGGGGTGAAGACGCAGGTGAGCGACCACGACCTCATCAGCACCCCGAGCCCCAGGAGCATGAGGAAAACGCCCCCCAGCATGGGGTTGCGGACGTGGCGGTAGGGGCCCTCCTGGATGAGGCGGGGCGGCGGGTCGAGCGGGATGGGGGTCCCCTTCGCCCGAACAAACTGCGCGGCGGACCAGAGCCAGAGTGCCCCGCCCGCGCCCAGCAGGGGAAGGGCGAACAGGAGCGAACCGGGCTGCGACCCGAGCGGCGGAAGCGCGAGGAGGCGGTCGGCGGCAAGCGCGGCGGCGATCACGAGCACGATCACGCCGAGAAAGAAGGCGCCGCCCAGGGGGGCGAGCCGTTTGCGCACAGGGGCGGGCGCCGTGGCCGACCGGTAGATGAAGTCGATGATGGATTCCCGCAGGGATGTCATGAGACCGCTCCCGGAGCTGTGGAAAACGCTCACGATCCTTTATAACACAGGCGGGTGCGGTGAGAAAAGAAGTTCGAAGGGCAAGATCCGGAAACGGCTCAGGCGAGAATGTCGAGCAGCGTGCCCTGCATCTCGTCTTCCGCCTGGATCGTCTTTACGTTGGCGGCGAAGGCGTGCCGGGTCGCGATCAGATCGACGAGTTCCTCCTCCACGGAAACGTTGGACATCTCGTGGCCCTCCCCGAGGATCTCGTCTGCGGGCAGCGGGGTGCCCGGGGTTTCGACGCGGCTGATGGTGACCTTGACGCCGGCCGGCTCCGTCTCCTCGAAGGAGGCCCTGCTTTTCTTGAAGTCCTGCGTGTTGGCGTTGGAAAGGTTGTTTGCCGTGACGTCGAGCTTCCTGAAGTTTGCCCTCAAGGCCGAAAGGGCCGTGTTGATCGCTTCCGACATGTTGAACCCCCGGGTCGTCCTTCACACTGCTATCGGCAGCGGCACGGCAAACTTGAGGGGCTCAGCACTCTTCCCAGTCGGCGAGGCACGCCGGGCAGGCGCCCTCGTTTGCACGGTCCCAGTCCTGCCATCCCGTCTCGCGCTTCGTCACGGCTCCGGCGGCATCCTCCGCCGTCTCGAACGAGGCCAGCTTGAGGCCCCCGATGCAGAGCTTGACGATGTCCCAGTCCGCTTCATCGGGTTCGATCGTGAAGGTGCCGGCCCCTGTCCGCAGGATGTACGTCATGTTTCTTCCCTCCGCTACCGTCGTATCCAGGATGATGCTTTCTATCACATCCCCCGCGACATTTCCACGGGCGGGGGCGTAAAGCGTTGACAGCGAAGCCGGATTTCGTCTATAGGAAGGCACAGCCGACACCAAGAACCAAAGGGGGTGCCCCATGCCGAACCGATCCCTGTGTTTCGCGGCGCTGATGGTGCTCGTGATGGCCTTCTCGGGCTGCATGGTCACGAAAAGCGCATACGACCAGAAGGAAGAGGAAGCGAACCTGCTGGCGAAAACCGCCTCCGACCTCGAGCGCCGAAACAAGGAGATGGCCGCCCTGAACGAAACGTTGCGGGCGGAAAACGAAGACCTGAAGAAGCAGGTTGCCGCCAAGGACGACATGCTGCGGCTCAAATCCGAGGAGATCGCAAAGCAGGATGCCAAACAGGCCGCGATGGTCAACGAGGTCGACCGGATGAAGACCCATCTCGCCAAATCGGGAGATGGGGACCTCCGGGATGCCGCGCCGGCGGGCCGCCCGGCCGGACTCAAATCCATCCGCCTCAAGGTGCTGTCCGGCGAGGGCAAGATCGACTCGGCCAGGCGGATGGCCAAGCGCCTGGCGGCCATGGGGTACAAGGTGGAGAGCGTCGGGATGGCCGAAAGCTCCGATTATCCCGCCAACACGGTCTACTTCGCCGCGAAGCACAAGAAGGAGGCCCGGGCCCTCGCCTCCAAACTCGGCAAGGAGACCATCGTGAAACCCCTGACCTGGAAGTCCGTCTTCAGCCTCATCGTCGTGACGGTGGGATAATACACAGGGTATCGGGTTTAGGGTATAGGGGAAAACAGGGAATAGGAGAAAACAAATCCCCCTTCCATCCCCCTTTGTAAAAGGGGGAAAGAGGGGGATTTGTTTTGATCGCGGCGGGCGGTTACCGTCCGCCGGCGGCCTGCCGCTCGGTGATTTTCCCCTCCACCAGCCGGCGGTGGGCGACCGTATCCTGCACGATTTCATCGGCGAGGAACCGAAAACCGCTGTCCTCGGTCTGAACGATTTCGGTGAACTTTGCCTCGATGATGGCCTGCTCGATGTCCAGGGCAAGGCGCAGGGCTTTCGATGCCGGGACGTTGACCTGCTTGACGCTGTCGATATCCCGTTCGATGCCGGAGATGAACGTCTTCAGCGCCGGCGCGCTGAAGGGCCGCCCGGGCTGAAACCGGCCGGGATTGGCGGTGACGATGGCGATCATCGATCGGATGTGCTTCGCGTGGCGCCTTTCTTCCCCGGCAAGCCCCCGCCAGAACTCTTCGTCCTCTTTCCAGACAACGGCACAGGTCGCGTAAAGGCGTTGAACGGCTTCCTCGGCCCGGGCCATCAGCTCCAGGGTTTCGAGGGTCCGATCCAGAACGGGGGTTTGCATCGTGTCCTCCTGGTCTCATGAAAAAGTATTAGTTCTTTTCATCTCTATCGGTTGCCTCCCGTCCTTCCTTAAATACCGGAAATACCGGTTTCCGCCGTGCGGGGGTGCACAAAGTGCTTGACATCGAATGGGCTTAACGGTATTCGGGACGCGGTGATGGAGTTCACCCTTAACCGCCTGCCAGGCTGATGACTCCTCTGAGGTCGACCCCCGGAGGAGTTTTTTTATGGGAGTTTCGGGAGCGCCGATGACGCCGTCCGCCATCCAACAGCTCGCGCGGGATGGCCTGCAGCAGGTCCGGGACGCCTGCGGCAGGATGCAGATCCTCTCGCTCGACCGCCGGCTCGAGGCCTGCGAGGCGTTGTTCATCGAGAACCCGCCCATCGACGTGGCCATCCTCGGCCAGTTCAAGGCCGGCAAGAGTTCCTTCGTCAACAGCCTGATCGGGCGGGATGTCCTTCCCGTGGGCGTCGTCCCCGTCACGACGGTCATCACCCGCCTGCGGTTCGGCGAGCGGGAGCGGGCCGTCATCTCCTTCTACGACGGCACGGCGGAGGAGATCCCCGTGAGCGCTCTCGACGAGTACACCTCAGAGGCGAAGAACCCCTCGAACGAGAAGAACGTGGAAACCGTCGACGTCGAGTTGCCGGGTCTTGCCGATTACGCGGGACTGCGGCTCGTCGACACCCCCGGCCTGGGGAGCGTCTTCAAGGCCCACATGGAGGTGTCGGCCAACTGGCTGCCCGAGGCTGGCGCCGCCGTCCTGGCGGTGAGCGCCGACCGGCCCCTGTCGGAAAACGACCTCCAGCTCATCCGCGAGCTGACGCAGTACACCCCGAGGATCGTCCTCCTGCTCACCAAGGCGGACCTGCTCACGCCCACCCAGCAGGAGGAGGTCGTCCGGTTTTTCGAGGCCACCCTGAAACGGGAGCTGAACCGGGAGTTTCCCATCTACCGTTATTCCACAAAGACCGAGACCGTTACATTCCGGCAACGGCTCGAGGCCGAGCTTTTCTTCGAGCTGGCCCTGAACCGTGACTTCGAGTTCCGCAAGATCCTCCAGCACAAGGCCAATTCCGTGATCCGCGGGTGCCTCGGCTACCTGGAGCTTGCCCTGAAAACATCCCTGCAGGCCGACGAGGACCGGGAGAGCCTGCGGCGGCAGATCCTCGACGAAAAGGTGAGCTTCGAATCCATGCGGGAGCAGCTCTTCTTCATCGCC
>JALOPC010000367.1 GCA_025454095.1 Syntrophales bacterium
CCCCTCGCCCTTGCTCGCCCCCCTCACCAGCCCCGCGATGTCGATGAACTCCATCGTCGTGGGGGTCACCTTCGGGGGCTTGATCACGGAGGCGATGTGTTCGAGCCGTTCGTCGGGGACGTGGACGATCCCCGCGTTGGGGTCGATCGTGCAGAACGGGTAGTTGGCCACCTCGGCCCCGGCGCAGGTCAGGGCGTTGAAAAGGGTCGATTTCCCCACGTTGGGAAGGCCGATGATGCCGCAGTTGAAACCCATGCGAGACGCCCTGAAGGGTTGTTGTGAGAGCCGTTGCCGGCCGGTTGAGGCAAGTTGAAGGTATTGAGTTTGCCGCGGGCTGTCAAGGGAATTGTTCCCGGGGCGGGATAAAAAAAGGGGCCGGCATTTCTGCCGGCCCCTTGGTTACGCGGTAGGATCCCTTACTTCTCCAGGGGGATTCTCATGGAGTAGAAGGACCTGTAGACAAAGACGATGGCGACGAGCAGGAAGATCGCGCCGACGACAATGGCGGAGCCTCTCATATCCGGCGCGATGGCGATTTCCATCGCCAGGATGCCGAACAGGGTGGTGAACTTGATGATCGGGTTCAATGCCACCGAGGAGGTGTCCTTGAAGGGGTCGCCGACGGTGTCGCCGATGACGGCGGCCGCGTGCAGGGGCGTGCCCTTCTCCTTGAGGTCGACTTCGATGACCTTCTTCGCGTTGTCCCAGCAGCCGCCGCCATTGGCCATGAAGAGAGCCTGGTAGAGGCCGAAGACGGCTATGGCAATCAGGTAGCTGATGAAGAAGGACGTCGATTCCGGGCCCTTCACGGGTGCGGACAGGAACGCGAAGGCCAGGGCGAACATGAAGATGGCGATGAAGATGTTGAACATGCCCTTCTGGGCGTAAACCGTACAGATCTTCACGACCTCTTTGGAGTTCTCCGTCGAGGCGCTGAGGCTGGCCGCGTCATCGAGCTTAATGTTCTGCTTGATGTACTGGACGGCCCTGTAGGCTCCCGTCACGACGGCCTGGGTGGAAGCGCCGGTGAACCAGTAGATGACGGCGCCGCCGCAGAGCATGCCGAGCAGGGTCCAGGGGTTGAGCAGGTTCAGGATCATCTCGGGCTGGATCCCGAGGGCCTTCCGGAGAAGGAGGATCAGCGAGAAGATCATCGTGGTGGCGCCGACGACGGCCGTGCCGATGAGCACGGGCTTCGCGGTCGCCTTGAAGGTGTTGCCGCAGCTGTCGTTCTCTTCGAGATAGTGCTTGGCCACATCCATGCGGGGCTTGAAGCCGAAGTCCTTCTCGATTTCCTTTTCCACATTGGGGATGGTCTCGATGAGGGACAGCTCGTAGATCGACTGCGCGTTGTCCGTCACGGGGCCGTAGCTGTCGACGGCGATGGTCACGGGCCCCATGCCGAGCATACCGAAGGCCACCAGACCGAAGGCAAACACGGAAGAGTATTCCATGAAGGCCGACAGTCCCAGGGTGCTGGTGTAGTAGGCGATGAACATCAAGGCGGCAATGGAGATGCCGATCCAGAAAGCGGCGAAGTTGCCCGCCACGAACCCGGAGAGGATGTTCAGCGAGGGGCCGCCTTCGCGGGACGCCGTGACGACCTCGGCCACGTGCCGGGAATTGGAGCTCGTGAAGACCTTGACCAGCTCGGGGATGAGGGCCGCCGACAGGGTGCCGCAGCTGATGATGACCGAGAGCTTGAACCAGAGGTCAGCGGGGTAGTGGCCGAGCTGCCACTTGCTGATGATGAAGGTGACGATGATGGAAACGATCGAGGTGATCCAGACCAGCGAGGTCAGGGCCGCCTCGAAGTTGACCTTCTCCTTACCGCCCCAGAGGGAATCGGTGATCATCTTGTTGATGAAGTAGGAGCCGATGGAGGTGATGATCATGAGGACTCTCATGACGAAGATCCAGACGAGAAGCTCGGCCTGGTACTGGGGCAGGCAGGCCAGCACGATGAAGCTGATGAGCGCCTTGGTGAAGATACCGCCGCAGATACGCAGGGCCGATGCGCCCAGCGACTCGCCGATGGCGAAGCCGATGAAGGCGGCGCCCGCCACTTCGCGGGGCATGAAGACCAGGATGATGAGCATCATGATCAGCTCGACGCAGACCAGCAGCACGCCGATGCTCATACCGGCCGTCAGCGGGATGTCGAGCAGCTTCATGGGCTTGCCCTCAAGGGAGGCAAAGGCCATGCGGGCGTTGGCCAGCGTGTTCATGCGGATGCCGAACCAGGCCACGCCGTAGGAACCGAGGATGCCGACGATGGTCCATGCCAGGATCAGCATGACATCGCCCATGCCCATGTGCTGCAGGAAGCCGAAGTAATAGAAAATACACGCGCCGATGAAGACGAACAGGATGAAAAGTAATTTGCCCTGCTGAATGAGGTAGGTGCTGCAGGTCTGGAAAATGATTTCCGCCACGTCCAGCATGGACTTGTGGGCCGGAATCCTCTTTACCTTGGCATACATGAAGTAGCCGTAACCCATTCCCAGAAAGCAAATCGCGAAGCCGATCATGAGCAGATTATTCTGCGCAGCCGACAGCGGGGGAATGACCAGATCTGCTTCGCTTGCGAACACGGGTGCCGCCGCGAGCAGAACGCAGAGCGCCAGGAATACAGCGCTGAAGACACGTTTGACTCTCTCGCTAATCATCTCTCCATCTCCTCCCAATTAAATTGGTTAAAAGTAACGAAATGAAACCAACCAGTAAAGCCGCCGTGACATAGCAAATATTGGCTCTTTTGTCAAAGATTTTATTGTCCGGAACGTCCGTTAGGGGAATGCAAGAGCACTGCGCGGGCGGGAAGAGGGACGGGAAATCGCGCACAGAAGGTGGAAATGAAAATAGTGTAATTATTCCGATTGGATGTCCGCTTCGGGGGCGGCTTTGCGCTCGCGGGTGTTGAAGCGGTTCATGGCCGGCCGGACGCCGGAGTCAAGAATCTCCCGGACGGCCTCGCAGGCTTTCCGGACCACCTCCGCCAGGGTCTCCAGGTCCGCCTTCGGGAATGTCTGGAGAACGTAATGCTCCGTGTCGCCCTTGAAGGGCGGCTTGCCGATCCCGAGCCTCACGCGGGTGAAGGCGCCGCCGCCGAGGTGGTCCATGAGGGAGCGGACCCCTTTGTGTCCCCCGTCGCCCCCGCCGACCTTGATGCGCGCGGTGCCGAAGGGCAGGTCCAGGTCGTCGTGCACGACGATGAGGTCTTCAGCAGTTTTCTGATAGAAATCGATGACCTGCCGGACCGACTGGCCGCTCAGGTTCATGAAGGTCTGGGGTTTGACGAGAAGGACGCGCTCGTTCCCGATGCGGCCGTCGCCGAGAAGGGCCTCGAATTTCTTTTTCTGGACGGCGATGCCGGCGTCCTCGGCCAGGGCATCCAGCACGAGAAACCCCATGTTGTGGCGCGTCATCCGGTACGGGTCGCCCGGGTTGCCCAGGCCGGCGATGATTTTCATGGTCTATCCGGTCTATTCCGTCTCTTCGGTCTGTTCCGTCCGGAGTCGCAGGGTGTTCCGGTTGCGGCGCGTTGCTGTTTATACCCTTTCCATTCGGCTGCGCGCAATAAAAAACCCCGTTTCGCAGATGGAAACGGGGTTTTTCGATAAGCACTCATGAAGGGCAGGAACTCAGTCCTCTTCCTTCGCACCCTTCTTGCCGACCAGTTCGGGTTCCTTGGCCGCTTCCTCGGCTCCCTCGACGGGCGCTCCCTCCTCGGACACGGTGCCTCGCTTGGCGGACACGGTGACGATGCTCATGTTGCCGGCATCGAGGACCTCGATCCCGTCGGCCAGCTTGAGGTCGCCCACGCGGACCGTGTCGCCGATCAGCATCTCCGTCGGTCCATCCGGATCTCGTAGAAATCGGCGTGGACGATCTTCTTCGTGACCGTGTTGGTCTGGAGCTCCTTGAGCACGGAGATCCTCTCGGACTTCTTCCCGCCCTCGTCGATGACGATCTTGATGAACCCCGACTCGCCCTTTTCCGCGCGGATGATCTGGATCAGATCCGCCGCATTCACCGTTAACATGGTGGACTCGGACCCTGACCCGTATAGTACGGCAGGAACGAGCCCCTCGGCCCGCAGTCGCCTGGCAGGCCCCTTACCCGATTCCGTGCGAATATTCGCCCTCAACTCTAACGATTCCATCAAAACCTCCATGAAATGGACTACAGGCCCCGGGACCGGAACGACGTGCCGGCGCCCCGCGCCTGCTGCCTGACGTCTAAATGAACAGCGAGCTCACCGAGTCGTTGTAGTAGATGCGCCGGACCGCCTCGCTCAAGAGGCCCGCCACGGGGAGCACGGTGATTTGTTTCTTGCACTGCCGGGCCCGTTCGTGCAGGGGGATCGTGTCCGTCACGATGACCTCCTTGATGTTCGAGCCGTCGATGCGGTCGATGGCAGGGCCCGAGAGAACCGCGTGGCTGCAGCAGGCCACGACTTCCACGGCCCCCGCCGCCTCCAGGGCGGCCGCGGCCTGGACCATGGTGCCCGCCGTGTCGATCATGTCGTCGAGGATGATGACCCGCTTGCCCTGTACGTTGCCGATGATGTTCATCACCTGGGACTCGTTGGGCCCTTCGCGCCGCTTGTCGATAATGGCCAGGGCCGCGTTGAGCCTCCGGGCGAAGGCGCGGGCGCGCTCGGCGCCTCCCGTGTCCGGGGAGACGATGACCAGGTTCTCCGAGAAATTCTTCATGAGGTATTTCAGGATGATCGGCGTGGCGAAGAGGTTGTCCACGGGGATGTTGAAGAATCCCTGGATCTGGCCGGCGTGGAGGTCCATGGACATCACCCGGTTGGCCCCGGCGGTCGTGATGAGGTCGGCCACGAGTTTCGCCGAGATCGGCGCCCGGGGGGCGACCTTGCGGTCCTGGCGGGCGTAGCCGTAGTAGGGGATCACGGCCGTGACCCGGTCCGCCGAGGCGCGCTTCATCGCGTCGATCAGGATCAGCAGCTCCATGATGTGGTCGTTGACGGGCGGGCAGGTGGACTGGACGATGAAGACGTCCATTCCGCGAACGTTCTCGTTGATCTCGACGCGCGTCTCGCCGTCGCTGAAGGTGGCCACGTTCGCCTTGCCCAGGGAGATGCCGAGCTTCGCGCAGATGTCCTCCGCCAGCTTCTTGTTCGCATTCCCGGAAAAGATCCGCATTCTCTCGAGCATGTCCGTCACCCTGTGGTTGGAGCCTGCTGTTGGTTGTAAATTGGCTGGGGCGGAAGGATTCGAACCTCCGAATGCGGGAGCCAAAGTCCCGTGGCTTACCGCTTGCCGACGCCCCATCCTCGACCGGTTGCCCTGCCGGTGCGGCGAAAGGCATGGAAAGGTCGCAATATCAGATCGTGTGAGTCCTGAACACCGCGTACGGGTACGATGAGGCCAGTGCGCGTTCCGCCCGGATCGCGTCGGGTTCGTTCTCAAAGAGTCCGAAGACCGTGGGCCCGCTCCCCGACATGAGCGACCCGAGGGCGCCCTGCCTCAGGAGAAACCCCTTGAGCGCATCGAGCTCGGGATAGCGAGCCACCGTCACCGCTTCCAGGTCGTTGGCCAGGA
>JALOPC010000092.1 GCA_025454095.1 Syntrophales bacterium
CGTGTCGCGGACGATCTTCTCCACGTCCACGTAGCAGCGGGTCGAGACCTCGCCGCCGACGACGCAGAATCCCTTGCCGAGGAACACCTCGATGCCGCAATGCGGCATGTTGTAGACCGTCAGTCCGAGCTTCTTCTCCCCGTCGAGGATCGCGGCGATGATATTGGCGGCGATGGCGTCGGCGACGACATCCGGATGTCCGACCTTGATGCTTTCCGATGTGATCTGCATGTGCCCTCCATGGTTGAAATTTCATCCGGCATCGCTGCCGTACCGTGTTCGGTGCGAAGTCAAACGGGGTATATGTAACAGAGTTTCAGCCGTTTCTCAACTGCTTATTGTTCTCCGCCGGCGCGAGCATGCCGCCCGAAATGATGAGCTTGAAGGCCTCCTCGACGGACATCTACGAAGATGCTGATGCCGCGCTCGCCGGTCTTCCGCCGCAGCTCGCCGGTGACGGACCCGGTCACGAAGGCCACCGTGTAGAGCCCCTGGCGCGGGAACTCGACGAGGACCACCCTCTTGAAACTCTGCCCCTCCTTGCTCACCATGGTCTGCACGATCTGCTTGATGGCCTGGTAGATGCCCCGGACGAGCGGGATCCTCTCGACGAGGGTCTCGGTGAAACGGAAAAACCGGGCGCCGGCGTAGCTCGTCGTGACCAGGCCGGCCAGAAAGACCAGCGCAACCGTCGCGATCGCGCCCAGCCCCGGGATGCGGACTCCCAGCAGGGTCTCCGGGTGGATGACGGCCGGGATCACCCGGAGCAGGCCGTCCATCAGGTCGATCAGGAAGAACAGGATGTAGATCGTCAGCCCGATGGGTACCGAGACGGCGAGGCCGGCGAGAAAGATGGTCTTGAGCCTGTGTTTCATGGATCGTGAGCCCCCGATAAAAAAAGGGCAAAGGTTCGAGACGCTTTGCCCGGAATCGCTGCGGAATCGCCGACGACGCTATTTCTTGACCCTGTTCTTTGCGTCCACGTGGACGCACTTGGGGCTCCAGCCCTTCGACTCGGCGTCGTCCACCATGACGTAGCTGGCGATGATGACAAGATCCCCCTTCGACACCTTCCGCGCGGCGGCCCCGTTGAGGCAGATGACGCCGGAGCCCTTCTTGCCCTTGATGGCGTAGGTCGAAAAGCGCTCGCCGTTCGATACGTTGTAGATCGCCACCTTCTCGAAGGGAACGAGGTCGGCCCGCTGCATGAGCCCCTCGTCGATCGTGATGCTCCCCTCGTAGTTGAGGTTGGCGTCCGTTACCGTTGCCCGGTGGATCTTGGATTTTAGCACGATGCGCTGCATGGCTTCTCTCCCCCTGTGTTTCCGGTGTTTCCCGTCACCGTGATGTTAAACGTTCAAGGGCTCCCCGAATACCGAGTTGTCGATGAGACGCGCCGCCCCGACGCGGACGGCCAGCGCCATGACGCTCTCCCGGTCCAGCCGGGCGACGTCCTTCATCGTCGTCGTGTCGCATATTTTCACGTAATCGATCGTCGCGTGGGGATGCCCGGCGATGAAGCGGCTCACGGCGTCGAGGATGACGGCCGCATCCCGCTCGCCCTGGGCGTACATCCCCTGGGCCATCTTCAGGCCCCGGCTCAGGCTCAGGGCCGATTGCCGCTCTTCGGGTTTCAAGTAGGTGTTGCGGGAGCTCATGGCAAGCCCGTCGGCTTCCCGGACCGTGTCCAGGCCGATGATCTCGAGGTCCATGTTCAGGTCCGCGACCATCCGCTTGATGACGACGAGCTGCTGGAAATCCTTCTTCCCGAAAACCGCCGCGTGGGGCTTCACGAGGTTGAAGAGCTTGGCGCAGACGGTGGCCACGCCCCGGAAGTGTCCGGGCCTCGAGAGGCCGCAGAGATTCTGCGTGACGCCTTCGAGATCCACGTAGGTCTGGTAGTGCTGCGGGTACATCTCCTCGTTGGACGGGAAGTAGATCACGTCCACCCCCACGCCCTGGCAGAGCTTGTAATCCATGTCGAAATCCCGGGGATACTTGGCCAGGTCCTCCTTGGGACCGAACTGGGTCGGGTTGACGTAGATGCTCGTCACGAGGCAGTCCCCGTGCTTCTTCCCTTCCTCCATGAGCCTCAGGTGCCCCCGGTGGAGGAACCCCATGGTCGGGACGAACGCAATCCGCAAGCCCTTCTGTCTCTGGGCGTCTGCGAAACGCTGCATCTCTTTCGCTTTCTCGATGACGATCATGGCCTGCCCCTGGAATAAAAAAAGCCTCACCGTGCACGACGGGAGGCTGTTGACAGCGGAACACTTCTCGAGCGGTAACCCTCCGTCCCAGTCCCACAGGGGGATCCAAGCGGTGCGGCCCCCTAATAACAGAAGACCGGCGGGCTGTCAAGGGTTTTATCCCCGGCCGATCCGGTTGCTCAGTGAGGCGAATTCCAGGACGGAAAGCGTCTCGGCGCGCCGCGCTCCGTCGATCCCGAGCTCCTCCAGCATGGAGGGTATCGCGTCCTGCCCCACGGGCAGGCCGGATTGCCGAAGGTTGTTCAGGAGCGTCTTGCGGCGCTTGGCGAAGCAGCTCCGAACGACATCGCGAAACAATGCCGGGTCATCGACGCTGCACAGGGGATCCCGGCGCATGTCCAGCCGGATCACGCGGGAATCCACCTCCGGACGCGGGACAAAACAGGACGCAGGGACCCTCATCTCCAGCCTCGGCTGCGTGTACAGGGCCACGTAGACGGACAGGGGACCGTAGTCCTTCGTCCCCGGCGGAGCGGCCAGCCTCTCGGCCACCTCGCGCTGGAGCATCAGGACGGCCCGGTCGACGGACTCGCGGTAGTCCAGAAGCCGCAGGACGATCTGGCTCGACAGGTTGTAGGGTACGTTGCCGACGACCCGAAGCCTCCCCTCCCCGCCGCCGGGCCGCACGGACGCGAAGTCGTACTCGAGGACGTCCCCGTGGACGATCTCGATGTTGGGCGCCTCTCCGAGTTCCGTGTTCAGCACCGCGACGAGCCGCCGGTCCACCTCGAGGGCGACCAGGCGACGGGCCCGGGCTGCAAGGAGCGCCGTCAGGACGCCGATGCCCGCGCCGATTTCGACCACGGTGTCCGTGTCGCGCACGTCGGCGATCCGGACAATCTTCTCCAGGATGTTGGGGTCGCACAGGAAATTCTGTCCGAGCCGCTTCAGCGGCCGGATGCCGTGCTTACGGAGAAGGCTCAACGGGCTCTGCATGGCGGGTTCTCATTCGGGTGACCGCATGTCGGGTCAGGAAGTACGACGGGACCGCGCACGCAACGGCAAGCAGCAGCCCCCCGACCTGCAACGGGTACAGGATGTGCAGCCCGATCTCCAGGATGGACTGGATGTCGTAGCCGGCAACGGTAAACGGGTTTGCGGACATGCCCAGCACGGCGACGCCCAACTCGTACTCGGCGAAGTAGAGGAAGGGGATCGTCAGCGGGTTGGAAACGATCGTCGCCCCCAGGATGGCCGCCGTGATGTTCTGCCGGAACAGCAGGCAGCTGACCATGACCAGGGCCGTGTGAAACGGGATGGTCGGGGTCGCGCCGATGAAGACCCCCAGGCTCATCGCGCGGGCAATTTCCTCCGGCGCGCCGCTCAGGCTCAGAAAGCGGTTGTAGAAATCGCGGATCCTGTCCTTTATCGCCATGGGCTTACAGGGTGTCCACCGGCCACCGGGACAGCGCGTTGAGATCGAAGGGGTCTCTGCGGCCGCGGGCCAGCGCGTGATGGCCCACGACGGCGATCATGGCCGCGTTGTCGGTGCAGAAGATGGGCGGCGGGATGAACACCCGCATCCCCTTCTTCCGGGCATCCTCCTGGAACCGGGCCCTGAGCCGGCTGTTTGCCGCGACACCACCCACGACGGCCACCTGGCCGATGGCCTGCATCTCGGCGGCCCGCAGCGTCTTCTCCACGAGAACATCCACGATGGCTTCCTGGTAGCTCGCCACGATGTCGGGGATCTCCTCCGCGGCCGGCGGGCGCTCCCGCTTCTTCGTGTAGGTCAGCAGCGCGGTCTTGACCCCGCTGAAGCTGAACTCGAGGCTGTCCTTCATGGACCGCGGAAAGCTCAGAGCCTCCGGGTTGCCCGACTTGGCCAGTCGGTCGATGACGACGCCGCCGGGGTACCCGATGTCCAGCAGCTTGGCCGCCTTGTCGAAGGCCTCGCCCGCGGCGTCGTCGCGGGTCTGCCCGACGAGTCGCATCCGGTCGAAGTCCTGGACGACGTAGATGTTCGTGTGGCCCCCGGAGACGACGAGGGCGATGAAGGGAAACGAGGGCTTCTCGTCCGCGAGAAACGCCGAAGCGACGTGGCCCTCGAGGTGGTTGACGCCGACGAAGGGAATGTTCCGTGCCAGGGCCAGGGCCTTGGCCATGGAGAGGCCCACCAGCAGGGACCCCACCAGTCCGGGGCCGCGGGTCACCGCAATCCCTCCGATCGAATCGAGCGTGACGCCCGCTTTTTCGAGCGCTTCCAGGATGACGGGGACGATGACCTCCACGTGCTTCCGGGACGCGATCTCGGGCACCACGCCGCCGTACTTCTCGTGGATGCGGATCTGCGAGGCAATGACGTTCGAGAGCAGTTTCTGTCCGTCCTGCAGCACGGCTGCCGCCGTCTCGTCGCAGGAGGACTCGATTCCCAGTATCAGCATGGCAGAGGGTTCTAGCACATTTTCTCTTTTATTTGAAGCATGAAACGCGTATAAGGAGGACACGAAAGGCATGGGGGACGATGGAGATCAGGACGGACTTTCTGGTCATCGGCAGCGGGCTGGCGGGCCTGAGCTTCGCGATCAAGGCCTCCCGGTTCGGTTCCGTGGCGGTCATCACGAAGAAGAACGCCATGGAGTCCACGACGAATTACGCCCAGGGCGGGATCGCGGCCGTGACGGACTCCGACGACAGCTTCGACCTGCACATCGGGGACACGCTCCGGGCCGGGGCGGGACTCTGCCGGGAGGACGTCGTCCGCTTCGTCGTCAGCGAGGCCCCGGGGCGGATCGCGGAGCTGATCGACTGGGGCGTGGAATTCTCGCGCAAGTCGGGGATCCCGTCCGCCTACGACCTCGGCAAGGAAGGGGGTCACTCCCGCCGCAGGGTTCTCCACGCGGCCGACTCCACGGGCCGGGAGATCGAGCGGGCCCTCCTCGACAAGGCGCAGTCCCTCGGCAACGTGAGGATCTACGAAAACTTCCTGGCCATCGACCTCATCCGCGAGTCGAAAGTCCGGGGCCGTGCGTCCCTTCCCCGGGAAGAGCGCGACCGCTGTCTCGGCGCCTACGTCTTCGACATCGACAACGACCGGATCGACACCTTTCGGGCGCGCTTCACGGTTCTTGCCTCGGGCGGGGCCGGCAAGGTCTACCTCATCACCACGAACCCCGACATCGCCACGGGCGACGGCATCGCCATGGCGTGGCGCGCGGGCGCGCTTGTCGCCAACATGGAGTTCATCCAGTTCCACCCGACCTGCCTCTACCACCCCGAGGCGAAATCCTTTCTCATCAGCGAAGCCGTGCGGGGCGAGGGCGCCGTGCTGAAGCTCAAGAACGGCACGCCCTTCATGGAAAAGTATCACCCCCTCAAGAGTCTCGCGCCCCGGGACGTCGTGGCGAGGGCCATCGACATCGAGCTGAAGAAGTCCGGCGACGACTGCGTGCTGCTCGACATGACCCACCGCGACCGGGGCTACCTGATGGAGCGCTTCCCTACCATCTTCAACCGCTGCCTGCAGTACGGGATCGACATGTCGAGAGACCCGATCCCCGTCGTCCCCGCCGCCCATTACCTCTGCGGAGGGGTCGTCGTGAACGGGCACGGGGAGACGAGCATCGACCGGCTCTTCGCCGCGGGCGAGGTGGCCTGCACGGGGCTCCACGGGGCCAACCGCCTGGCCAGCAACTCCCTGCTGGAGTGCGTCGTGTTTGCCCACCGGGTGTGCGAGCGGATCCGGGAACTCCTGCCCGGTTCGGCAGAGGAGGAACTGCCGATTCCCGACTGGCAGTCCGGCAGCGCCACCGAGAGCGACGAGTCCATCGTGATCGAGCACAACTGGGACGAGATCCGCCGCTGCATGTGGAATTACGTGGGGATCGTGAGGTCCAACAAGCGGCTCGAGAGAGCCAAGAAGAGAATGGAGCTCATCACCCAGGAGATCCACGACTACTACTGGAGCTTCAAGATCACCCGGGACCTTCTGGAGCTTCGCAACCTCTCCGTCGTGGCGAACCTCATCGTCGCCTGCGCCATGATGCGCAAGGAGAGCCGGGGCCTGCACTTCAACCTGGATTATCCCGATCGGGACGACCGGTACTGGCAGCGCGACACGATCGTGAGGCGCTGAAAAAGAGGAAGCTTGGACGCTGCAAAGCTGGGAAGCGTGGAAAAGGCAATTTCATTCTCTCATTTTCCCAGCTTCCCAATTTCTCAACGTCTCAGCTTCCGCCCTGCTCGCCCTCCGAAGGTTCTCGCGAAGATGTAGTCCACGTTCTCCAGGAAATTCTCCAGGCGAAATACGCCTTCGATCTCCCTGCGCCCGATGACGGCCTGAACGCGTCCGTCGGCCAGGAGAAGGTCCTTGAACTCCAGCCCGTCCTGCCAGGCCCGC
>JALOPC010000093.1 GCA_025454095.1 Syntrophales bacterium
TCGTCGCAACGGCCGGAACCGGCTTCGGCGAAGAATACCCGACCCTCAAAGGCCTCAAATCGGTCAAGGCCGTATTCGGGTTCGAGATCGGAAACCCGCAGAGCGCGCTGGTGCACCTCCAGGTAATCCGCCAGACCTTTCAGGACAAGAACATCCGGGCGGGGAAGAAGAAACCGGAGATCGTGGTCGTCTTTTACGGCCCCTCGGTGAAGCTGGCGTCCACAAACAGGGATGCGTTCGCCGAGGCCGACCGGAAGATCGTCGATGAGTACGCCGGCACCGTGGCCGCCATGGCGAAGGAGGGGGTCAAGTTCGAGATCTGCCTGATCGCCCTGCGATTCGCCGGCGTGAACCCGTCCACCGTCCTGCCGGAGATCAGGCCCGTGGGCAACGGATGGATCTCGGTGATCGGCTACCAGGCCAGGGATTACTCCCTCGTCCCGGTGAAATAAGAGAGTGCGGGATCAATCCAGGTCAAGCTGCGTCAGCCGTTGCGAGAAACCTTTCCGCGCAATAGCCGGCGCTCCCGCCGGTTCGGTGTCCGTATCGGCCCATCCCAAAACGGCACCCGCTCCCATCCGTTCGTAATCATTGACGATTGCACGCATCTGGCCGAAACAGGACAGGGCTGCACGATGCCCCCGCAAGCCCGCAGCACGCCCGGAACAGCCAAACCTCTCATAATCATTGAATGTTCTTTGATGCCCCGCCGGGGGCACAGGTGATGCTCACCCGCAAAGGCAACTTCATGCAGAGCGGGAGAGCCATGAGCGGCATCGGGATCTATGAAAAAAACAGCCTGCAGAGAACGGCAACGGGCAAAGCCGGGGCCGCCCCGGTTCCCGACCCTGACCGGCAGGCGCAGATAGACCGGACCGCCCGGGTCCTGAGAATCCTCGCATTGAGCGCCCGCACTGCGAATCTCCCGGACCCGCGCGACGTCAGGGGAATTCTCTGCGACACCTATGGATGAACCGTTTTCGCGCACCGGACTCCTGTACACGATGGAAGCGGCAGGGCATGGGAACATGGGACCGGAAGGCCCCGGGCCGGTCCTCCGGGAACGGGCATCGAGGCGAGCGGGGAGTGAGCAGGAAGGCTTGGGGTTTCTTGACGAACGCTTCTTCCGCGGCATGCTCGAGCGCGAGAGAAAACGCAGCCGCCGTTCCGGCAAGCCCCAGATCCTGATCCTCGTCAGCATGACGGGGCTGACGGGCGCGAGCCCCCTGAGCGTGCCCGGCCGGCTGGAGCGCGCCCTCGCCTCCCGCGTCCGCGAGACGGATGTCCGGGGCTGGTACCTGCGGAACGCCGTCGCCGGCATTCTGTTCACGGACCTGCGGTCCGCCGGGAGTCACACGCGGGAAATCCTGTTCGGCAAGACGATGGACGCACTGTCTTTCGCCCTGGAGCCGGACGAGCTGCGGGCGGCGTACATGACGTTCCACACATTCCCCGCGGACCTCGGCGATTCCGTACCCTGCGGCCGCTTCGACGTCGAACGGGTTCACGAGAGCGCCTGGAAGGGCGTTCGATGCAGCACGCCTCTCGAGGCGGTCTTCGCACGCATCTGCGGTTACCTCGGCATGAAGTCATGCCGGTGAACATTCCATCAATATCCCCACAAGGAGCCGGGGCCGTGTCGCTGGTAAAAATACTGGATATCAACGTAGAGTTCCTGAAAGCAGCCGCCAAAGAGGATTTCATCCCCGGACTGGACCGGGACATCGAGAAAAAGCTCGATCGCCTCGCCGAGTCGCGGGAATTCCCCTGCGGCAGACCGGACGTCGCGCAACTGATCCGCTCGATAGAAACGGCAAAATACAGATTCCTGCAGGGGCAGCTCACCGCCCAGCAGCTCTACCGCGAGGTGACGGCGCAGCTTGCCCGCTTCAAGGGCACGCATCACGATTTCGATCATCTGAACGATCCCGTCCTGAACGCCTACTTTCCATGACGGATCGTCGGCAGGTCATGACGCCGCCGGTTGTCCCGCCACGGCAGAGCCGCGTTGACAGAACAGCCGGAAGAGACTGCGGGGTCGGGACAGCCACGGCCCGCCCCCGCATGGCGACAGGGGAATCACGGGTTCCTCCGACCCCGCGGGCCCGTCCTCGAAACAGAAGAGGGACTGCAGTGCTTGCCGCAGCGTCCTGACCGTCCCGCGTCATGCCCCCGGGTTTCTATCTCGCCTGGGAGATGAACCCGATGAACACCATCCAGAACATCAGGACGCAGGCCAGCAGCCACAGCAGCACATCGCTGCGCTTCCCGGCGGAATCCTTTTTCCCCCTGGCAATCATCGTCATGCCCCCCTTTCCGCAGGTCTGAGCGAGGGCCCTTCCGGAAGGCCTGCTTGCAGCGCTCCAGGAAGCGCTCTACCCCTGGCTGCTTCTGCTCAGCACCACCATGGCCATTTCGAAGAGCGTGAGCCCCAGCAGCAGGATGCCGATCAGGAGCATGGCGACAACGTCGAGGTATCGTTCGTCCCGGATATCCATGTCCATCCCCCCTTTCCACGGGTCCGTACCCGCAGCTTGTCGAAAAGGGTTCCCGATCACCCTCCCCGGGCCGCAGGCGCGGGTCGGGCTGCGGAACGTCTTTTTTTTTGCACGGGGAGTCGAACAGCGATCGGAGCGTGGAATGAGAGGATGAGGAATATCTGCGGAACCGGATTCTCGAGGTCTTTGCCCTGCACCCCGTTGCCGGAACATCCATGAAAATCATACACGCCCAATCGGGCAAGTCAACCGCGAAAAACAGGGGTGCCCGATCGGAGGGGCCGATGCCCGCGCGGGCATGAAAACCCCCTTGACATATAAGGATGCATTTACTATCGTCCCCGTTCAGTGAAGGAACGCTTGAAAAGGAGGAGGTTCGAGATGTTCAAGTCCCGCATGAAGTTCTGGATCGTGGCCGCCGTGGCCGTCGCTCTGATGCTGGGTGCGGCCCCCGGGCAGTCCCTGGCCCAGTCGCAGGAAAAGGTCATCAAGATCGGCACCATCTTCCCCCTGACGGGCCCCGTCGCGCTGGCCGGCCAGCGCTGCAAGGCCGCGGTGGAGACGGCGGTCGACATCCTCAACAACAAGAACCCCAAGATCAAGGTCCCGCTGGCCGACAAGAAGGGCTGGCTCGAGGGGTACAAGTTCGTGCTCGTGCACACCGACAGCCAGGGCAAGCCTGACGTGGGCAAGGCCGAAGCCGAGCGCCTGATCAACCAGGAAGGCGTGTGGGCCATCATCGGCGCCTACAACAGCTCGGTGAGCATGCCCGCGAGCCTCGTGGCCGAACGCGCCAAGAAGATCTTCATGTGCGGCGCTTCCAGCTCCGCGGCCCTGACCCAGCGCAAGGAGATGAAGTACTTCTTCCGCACGGCCTCCACCGACGAGGTCGAGTCCCAGGAGTTCGTCGACGTCCTGCAGTGGCTCAACAAGACCCAGAAGAACGCGAACATCAAGACCCTCGGCATCATCTACGAGAACTCCGTGTTCGGCAAGAACGCCTCCCAGCAGGCCATGAAGGCGGCGGCCGCCGGCAAGCTCCAGGTCGTGGCCGACGTGCCCTTCAACCCCGGCGCCACCAACCTCGACAGCGAGGTGCAGACGCTGAAGTCCAAGAACCCCGACGCCCTCTTCGGGGCCGTGCTGGGCGCGGACTACGCCCTGATGGTCAAGACGATGAAGAAGATGAACTGGGTCCCGAAGGTGTCCCTCAACTACTGCAGCGGCTACCAGGACCCGGTCATCTCCAAGCAGCTGGGCGCCGACGCGGACTTCTTCATGGGCTCCACGGGCTACTCGCCCGAGTTCGCGAGCATGATGCCCGCCGTGGCCGAAGTGGAGAAGATCTTCAAGTCCAAGACCGGCGGCGTGCCCTACGACAGCGACAGCATCCAGGAAACGATCGCCATGCTGGTGCTGGCCCAGGCCATCGAGAAAGCCAAGAGCCTCGACCCCACGAAGGTGGCCGAGACCCTGCACGCCAACACCTGGCCCTCCCCGCTGTCCCTGAGCGGCAAGGTGGCCTTCGTCCCCGGCGGCCAGAACAAGTACGCCCTGAGCATCGTCACCCAGCTGCAGGGCGGCAAGTACAAGAAGGTGTTCCCCACGGACAAGGCGGACACGAAGCCCGTGTTCCCCATGAAGCCGTGGGACAAGCGCTGACCGCCTGACCGCAACAGGTTGAGTTGAACCGGTGCCGGGGGTCTCTGGGCCCCCGGCACCTTTTGTGAAAACCGAAGATTAATCCCTAAAATCCCCCTCAATCCCCCTTTGTCAAAGGGGGAAGGGAGAGAGCTCCCGACTCTGCAAAAGGGATCCCGAAAGCTCCCTCCTTTGTAAAAGGAGGGTTGGGGAGGATTTTTTACAGGAGATTCCCGAACCTTTTTCGGCATCGACTCCCCGGGGCGTCCCCGGGACAGCAAATTCTCTATCGGCCTCGTTACCCAATGGACACTCTGCTTCAAGTGCTTCTGGACGGCATGCTCAACGGCATGCTTTACGCCCTCGTGGCCGTCGGGCTCTGCCTGATCTGGGGCGTGATGGACGTGATCAACTTCGCCCACGGCGAGTACGTGATGATCTCGATGTACGTCACCTACTGGCTGGGGTTCCTGGCCAACGTGGACCCGCTCATCTCCATGTTCGCGGGCGGCCTCTTCATCTTCATCCTCGGGGCCCTGACCTACCGGCTGATCATCAAGTACACCATCGGCAAGCCGCCGCTGTCGGCCCTGCTGGCGACCTTCGGCCTCGCGATGCTGCTCAAGAACCTGTGCCTCAACCAGTTCACCCCGAATTACCGCATCCTCTCGGACACGTGGCTGGGCGACAGGACGTTCCAGCTCGGGGCGATCATCGTCCCCGTCCCCCAGCTCGTCACCGCCGCCCTGGCGCTCGTCGTGATCGGACTCGTCTTCTTCATGGTCCGCAGCACGCGCTTCGGCTGGGCCGTGCAGGCCACGGCGATGGACAAGGAGGCCGCCGAGCTCATGGGCATCAACACGGAGCGCATCTACCTGCTGGTCTTCGGCATCGGCGGGGCCACGGTCGGCATCGCGGGCGGCGTCATGCCCACCTACCTGGCCGTGCACCCCGAGGTGGGCACCATGTTCAGCCTCATCGCGTTCATCTGTGTGGCCATGGGCGGCTTCGGCAGCATCCCGGGGGCGCTCGTGGCGGCGCTGCTCGTGGGCATCGTCGAGGCCCTGGCCGGCTACTACATCGCGCCGGTATTCAAGTACGTGGCCGTCTTCGGGCTCTATCTCGCCCTCGTGCTGCTGCGGCCCAAGGGCATATTCGGGTGGTAACCCCATGAACAAAACGCTCAAGCGAACCGATCTCCTCTGGCTGGCCTTCACGGGGCTTGCGGCCCTGGTGCCGCTCGTCCCGGCCATTGGGGGCAACTCCTTTCTCATGCACGTGCTCATCCTGGTGCTGCTCTACGCCAGCATGGCCCAGGCCTGGAACATCATCGGCGGTTACGGCGGGCAGACCTCCTTCGGGCACGCCGTGTTTTTCGGCATCGGCGCCTACGGGGCGGGCATGGCCGTCGTCACCTACGGCATGACCCCCTGGCCGGGGGCCCTCGTCGGCATCGTCTCGGCCGCCGTCGTGGCCGTGCTCATCAGCTACCCCTGTTTCAAGCTGAGCGGCCACTACTTCGCCATCGCCACTTTCGCCATCGTGGAGATCTTCAACCGGATGTTCCTCGTCTGGGACTGGGTGGGGGGCGCGCTGGGGCTGGATTACATGATCGTCGAGGAGGGGCTTACCAACCTGATGTGGTACGACTCGAAGACGGGCTACTTCTACGGCGCGCTGATCCTCTTTGCCCTCATCTTCGGCATCGTGCGCTTCCTCGAGGGACACCGCTTCGGCTACTACCTGAGGGCCGTTCGCGAGGGGCAGGAGACGGCCGAGTCGCTCGGCGTCAACTCGACGGCCGTCAAGCTCTCGGCCATGGCCCTGTCGGCTGCGCTCGCCGCCCTGTGCGGCGCCTTCTTCGTGCAGTACAACCTGCGCGTCGACCCCGGCATGGTCATGTCCCTGGACACGTCGATGAAGTTCGTCCTCGTCACGATCCTCGGCGGCGCGGGGACCCTGGCGGGGCCGCTGCTCGGCGCGGCGGTGCTCGTCCCCCTGCAGGAGTTCACCCGGGCGAAGTGGGGCGGTCTCGGAGGCGGCGTGGATCTCATCATCTTCGGCGTTCTGATCATCATCATCGTCGTCAAGCAGCCCGCGGGCATCACGGGGATCGCCCGGGACATCGCCAGGCGCCTCGGCCGCAAGCCTGACGCGGGAAAAGGAGGTGCCTCCCTTGGCGCTGCTTGAGGTACAGGACGTCACAAAAAAATTCGG
>JALOPC010000094.1 GCA_025454095.1 Syntrophales bacterium
CGAACTCGTGCCGAAGGAAGGCAGCGCCATCGGGAGCAATATCGACGTCAGGCTCCCGAGCGGGAAGATCGATCTCAACCCCCGCGGAGCCTTCACCGTCGTTGCCGGCGGCAGCCTCTCGGTGCGCATCGACATGGACGCCAACAAGGCCATCCATGTGCACCCGAGCCGTCCGGGCTGGTATATTTTCCGGCCCGTCGTGTTTGTCGACATCGCGTCGGGCTTTCCCGAAGCCATCTGTCCGAAGATCGTCCGCGGCACCATCGACAGCCTGACCCGCAATGCGCAGAATCAGACGACGGGATTCGTCATGACCCTCGCGGATCACCGCGGGCAGCTGAGCGTCAAGCTGACCGCCGACACGGACATCTTCGGCCCCAACGGCACCTTCGTCGATCCCTCGGCCCTGGCCGTCGGGCAGGAGGTTCGGGTGAGGGGCCGGATGGACGCATCGGGCGCCCTGGTCGCGTCGCTCGTCATCATCGGCGACGTCGTCGATGTGCTCGGGACCGCGACAAGCAGCGTGTCCTCGTCGACCGGCCTGTTCTCCTTCATCCCCTACACGGGCGAGGAGCTTGTCGGGCCCTATGACGTGAGGGTCGATGCAACGAACACGCTCGTCCTGGCGGACTGCGGCACCGCGGTGGGCCCCGGGGCCATCCGGGCCGGCATGGTCGCCCGGGTCTTCGGCAAGCTCGTCAGCAGCGGCTCCTCGGTGGTCCTCCGCGCGGTGGCCGTCATCCTGCGGACGCAGGAGATCAAGGGGGTGATCTCGGCCGTGGGCGAGCCGGGCGTGTTCACGGTCGCGCTGGACGAAGGCGGGACGGCGGACGTCCTGATGACCGGGTCGACGCCCGTCTACCTGGAAGGGGACGGCACGGTGTCCGCCGACTACCTGACGCCGGGCCGCCGCGTCCGGGTTCTCGTCGACCCCGCGTCGGGCACCCCGCTCTACACGGCTGTGGCCGTCTACATCGAGGGGCAGAAGATCCAGGGAACCGTTCAGTCGATCGAGGCAAACGTCCTGCTCGTGGACGGTCTGCTCGTCAGGGTTCCCGCAGGCGCCACGATTCTCGACCTGCGCAACGGCGGCCACCTCGTCGTGGAGTTCGGAGACATCGCGGCGGGCGACGAAGTCGTCTACTTCGGCCTGAGCGCCGCCGGAGTGGACTACGAGGCCCCTGTGGTCCTCATCGTCGACTAGGGGGCAAACAGGCAAACCGCAAAAAAAAAGAGGCAGGGCCGCGGCCCTGCCTCTTTTGCGTCGTGCGATCTGCTGCGGTCCTAGCGCACGTCGGCGAATTTCTGCACCGAGTCGAGAAGCTCCTGGGAGTGGGCGACGGATTTCTTCAGGGCCTCGACGGCCTGCCCCCGCTCGTACATTTCCTTCTGCAGCTCGTTTCGCAGCCGGTGAATCTCTTCGCGCCGGATCTGCAACTCGCCCTCCATTTCGGAGCGGACGCGGCTGAACTCCCCTTCCTTCTGCTGGAAGAGCGCCGTCTTGCCGCCCAGGTCCTCCTTCAGCGCGGCGATCTCGGATTCGAGCTCGGCGCTCAGCCGGGTGAACTCGTTTTCCTTCTGCTCGAGGAGCGCCGTCTTGCCGCCCAGGTCCTCCTTCAGCGCCGCGACCTCGGATTCGAGTCCGGCGCGCTGGCGCGTGAATTCTTCTTCCTTCTGCCGGTGCTCCGCCGACGCGTTTTCCAGTTCGCTTTTCAAGGACTCGACCTGTCCCACCCGCTCCGAGAGGGCGCCCTCGAGCTCGTGAATCCTGCGCTCCTGGAAGGCCTTGTTGCGCTTGTCTTCCGTGATGTCCTGCAGAATGCCCAGGACCCCGAGGGTGTTGCCGTCTGCGTCGATGACGGGCTTCCGGATCGCCAGGAAGGTGACCTCGCGGCCGGCCACGAGCCGGTCCTCTTCGGCGATCTCCGTCTTGCCGGTCCGGATTACCTCGTGTTCGATGTCGGAGAGCTTGTCCGCCGTGTCGGCGGCAAAGAGGTCGCGGTCGGACTTTCCCCCCATCTCGCCGGCGCGCATGTCCCAGTCGAGGGAATAGGCTTCGTTGCACAGCACGTAGGTCAGCCCCACATCCTTGAAGAAGAGCCGCAGCGGCAACGTCCCGACGATGCCCCGGAGACGCGTTTCACTTGCCTGCAACGCATCGAGGGCCCGACGATGCTCCCGATCGGATTCCTCGAGGTCATTCACCCGCTGCCACAGTGCGACCATCTCGTGCATGAGGTCCTGGATGGTCCTGAAACGCTCGCTGCTCGCCGCTTCCGTCATGTCGACCCTCCATCGATGTTGTGGGATAAAAAAACAGCGAAGGCTCTCACACGCTGCGTGCGTTATATGAAAAGCCTTCGCTGTTGTCAACAGCGAACCAACGGTTGCAACCAAATAGATGCAACACCTTGTGGGAAAAGATAATTTAGAACTGTTCCTTTGCCCATTGGATGATGGAACCGATGACGGGGGCGCGTTCGAAGACGATGCTCGTGTCCCAGTAATCGGTGTGGAAGACCACTTTCCCGTCGGGCCCGAATCGGACATGGGACATGCCGACCTGTTCCATGGGGTTGTCCCTGTCGCGCTGGATCGTGAGCTTCATGACCCAGCGGAAGTAGTAGTTGCCCTCGTGGACGCTCACGTCGGTGATGTCGAAGGTGCACGACACGATGGCTTTCGTGGTCGCCAGGAAGTAGGTCTCGATGGCCTCAACGCCCTTGACCTCCTTGTAGCCGTCCTTGAAGAAGGCGTCCTTTGCGTAGAGGTTCTTCGTGTCGCGGCGGATGACGTCCTCGGCAAAGACCTTGTAGTAGTCCCGGAAGGCCGCGATGCCCGCCTTCTCCTCCGCCGAGCCCGGTTTCACGAGAGCCGCCTTCGCCGGGTCCGTGGCGGCCAGTTCCCTGTAGTAGTTCTCGAGGGTCATGGGTTTTCCGCCCGTGCAGCCCGAAAGGGCGATCGTCGCCGCCAGCAATACGCCGATGTATCGCATGTGCTTCATGGTGTGTTCTCCGTTCGTTGCAGGTCTAAGGAAGAAGAATCGTCCCCCTCACCTCAATCCTCTCCCACGGTGGTGAGAGCAAGATCAGAGGAAGGGGTCTCAATATCCGATCTCCGACTTCGTCATCACCATCTGCAGATTGCCCAGGTAGCCCGTCTCGAAGCAGGCCTCGCATCCCGCCAGGTAGTAGACCCATTTGCGCTGGAAGCTGCGGTCGAAGCCCAGCGCGGCCACCCGGTCGATCCCCGCCAGGAAAAGCCTGCGCCACTCGCGCAGCGTCCGCGCGTAATCCTTCCCGATGTTCTCGACGCCCTGCACGTTGAGGCAGGTCTGCTTCGCCAGCGCTTCCATCACGACGGCAAGCGACGGCAGCTCGCCCCCGGGGAAGATGTGCTTGCGGATCCAGTCGTGGCCCCTGCGGTACTGGTCGTAGCGGCGGTCCGGGATGGAGATGAACTGGAGGGCCATCACGCCGCCGGGCTTGAGGAGACGGTCGCAGCACTGGAAGAACGTCTCGAAGTAGTTGTGACCCACGGCCTCGAGCATCTCGATGGAGACGATGCGGTCGAAGGGGCCCTTGATCTCGCGGTAGTCGCGCAGGATGATTTCCGCGCGGTCCTCGATCCCCTCGCGGCGGATCCGCTCGCGGGCGTATTCGTACTGGGCGTCGGAGATGGTGATGCCCGTCAGCCGGCAGCCCGTTGCCTTCACCGCCTCGACGGCGAAGCTGCCCCACCCGCAGCCGATCTCGAGGACGTGATCGCCGGGGCCGATGGCCGCCTTGCGGATCATGGCCTGCAGCTTGTTCTTCTGGGCCTGCTCGAGCGTGTCGCTCTCGTTCAGCCAGCGCGCGCAGGAGTAGGTCATGGAGGGGTCCAGGAAGACCTTGAAGAACTCGTTGCCCAGGTCGTAGTGGGTGATGATGTTTTTCTTGCTGCCGTTGAGCGTGTTCTCCACCATGGGGTAGAGGACCCTGTTGAGCCGGTCGAAGACGGGCTCGAGACGCTGGTAGCGGCCGAAAAAGGCGTCGCGGTTCCGGACGAACCAGGCCAGCGCCCCCGCCAGATCGGGCGAGTCCCACTCGTCGTCCATGTAGGACTCCCCGAAGCCGATGTCGCCCCCGATGACGGCTCGCGAGAAAAACCGCCAGTCCCGCACGGTCATCTCCGCGCCCCCCGGCGAGGAGGCGTCGCCGAAGGTTTTCACGGACCCGTCGGGCAGGGTCATGCGCAGGGCGCCCCGTTCGGCGCGGCCGAAGAGGTCGAAGGCGGTCTTCATGCACGTGCGCTGCACGAGCGTGGGCGGGTTGGTGCGGATCGTCATGGGGCTCAGCGGCACCGGCTTGTCGTGGTAGGCCAGCTTCTTGCCGAAGGAGAGCTTCGCCGCCTCGTAGAGGATGCGGGGCATGGAGAGGTGCGGCGCGACGGGGTGGCGAAAAAACATCCTCGCCTGGCTTGCCGCGGTGAGCGGCTCGGGCGCACCCCGCAGCTGCGCCTCGAAGACGATCTCGCCCGCCTGCCGGATGTCGATCCGAACGTCGAGTGCGTTTTCGATGTCGGCGAAGGTGAATTCGTAGGTCCCCTCGATGCGGTTGAAGGGCGAGACGTGGAAGGCCTTCTCGGTGCTGTAGGTGGCCGTGCGATCCCCGCCTGCGCGGCCCGGCGAGCGCAGGATGTAGAGGTGCTTCTCCCCGAAGGTGTTGTTCACCTCCGCCACGTTGCCCGCGAGGCTCCCGTCGGCGGCGAAGAGCCAGTAGAAGCTCACGGGGTTGAAGACGTAGTGGAAGTAGCGCGGCGACGTGACGAGGAACACGCGGGCCACGGCCTCGGCAAAGCCCTCCCTGGCGAGGAACCGGTCGAGCTTCTCCCGGATGGTTCCCGGTCCGTCGTCGAGGTAGTCCCGGTCGTGGACCGAGGCGGGCCGGAAGCGGTTGTACCCGAAGAAGGGGAGCCTGCGGTCCAGCTCCGGCAGCTCCTCGAGGTCGAAGCCGTAGACGTACAGGGGGTAGCGGAACCGGTGCTCCCGGGGCTTGCGGCGGCAATGCTCGATGGATCCGTCGTAGAGGTATGCGCTCATAGCTCGATGTCGAAGTTGCGGGCCATCTCCACGGCGGATCGCGTCCCGTCCTCGTGGAAGCCGAAGCCGAAGTAGGCGCCGCAGAAATAGGTGTTGCGCCGTCCGTTGAGCGAGGGCAGCTCGGGCTGCGTCGCCATGGATTCGAAGGTGTACATCGGGTGGTGGTAGATCGTCTCGTCGATGACCTCGGAGGCCGCCACGGGCTTCCAGGGGTTGAGGGTGACGCAGTAGTGCCCGCGCGCGTCGAGGCGCTGCAGGTGGTTCATGTAGTAGGTGACCGTGGCGGGGAACGTCTTGGGGATGGACGGCTCGTGCCGGTAGTTCCACGAGGCCCAGGCCCTGCGGTTGGCGGGGAGCCACGACGTGTCGCGGTGCAGCACGGTCCGGTTCTCCGAGTACCTCCAGGCGCCCAGCAGGCGCGCTTCCTCCGGGGAGGGGTCGGCAAGCATGCGGAGGGCCTCGTCGGCGTGCGCCGCGATGACGGCGGCGTCGAAGGTCCGCTCGGCGCCGTCGGCGAGTTTCAGGGTGACGGCGCGGTCGGTTCTCCGGACGGCCGCGACGGGGCAGTTCGAAAGGACCGTGCCCGTGAAGCCCTTGAGGAAGGCCTTGACGTAGGTCCGGCTCCCTCCCGGGATGTAGTACCAGGCCGGGTGGTCCCACACGGAGAGCAGGCCGTGGTTCGAGTAGAACCGCGCGAAGGAATCCATGGGGAACTCCATCGTCCTGGCCTCCGAGGCCGACCAGATGGCCGAGGCCATGGGGACGACGAACTGCTCGACGACGTCCCGCCGGAACCCCTCCCGGCGCGCGTACTCGCCCAGGGTCAGACCGCCCAGTTTCCCCTGCTCGAAGAGGGCCTGCGTGCGGCTGCAGAATCGCTGGATACCCAGCAGGAAGGCCCAGTAGGAGGGCTTGAAGAGGTTTTCGCGCTGGGCGAAGAAGCCGTTGAAGCCGAGGCTGCTGTAGTGGAACCCCGTCGCGTTGTCCTGGCAGCTGAAGGACATGTCCGTGGGCGCCGCCGCGACGCCCAGCTGTTTCAGGAAGGTGCGGAAGAGCGGGTAGGTCCGCTCGTTGTGGACGATGAAGCCCGTGTCCACGGGCAGGCCGGCGTCGGAGCCGCCCGCGATGACCGCCGTGTTCGTGTGGCCCCCGATGTAGTCGTTCTTCTCGAACAGGGTCACCCGGTGACGGCGCTGCAGCAGGTAGGCCGACAGGATGCCCGATATGCCGGCGCCGACGACGGCGACGTTCATCCCGGATGCTCAGGACAAGGTCCGTTCAGGCCGGCGGGAGGGCACGGGTCTTCACCTCACGGCTTGACGGCCGACGGAACGATGCGGTTCTCCGGATGTCCGGCCCGGGGCGCGCGATGAGCCGATGCAGTCTCCCTGCGTCTTCTACGGGCCGCCCGACGCGGGCGGGGGCCTGTGATCGGCCGGCAAATTCGTGGGCTCATAACGGAGCGGGTGCTTGCCGTCCGTGGTGGCACAGGCGGTGAGCAGCGCAACGAGGGCGATGAGCGTCAACAGCAGTGAAACGATTTTCCTGGTCCACATGGCTTCTTCCTTTGGCAACACGATGTTACGTTATGTATAAGCACCTGCGGGTCCGAAGGCAAGACCGGAAAGAAAATTTTCCGCAGGGCTTACGCGCGGACTTTTTTGAGCAGCCAGGCCAGGTTCTGCCCCAGGGTCTTCATGGTCTGGATTCCCTCTGCGTCGTTGAGCACCTCGCCGGGTTCGCGGCCGATGGCGAAGGCCCAGTAGCTGGAACCGGGGTTGATCATCTGCTGGTAAAAGAAAAAGAGGTTCAGCGAATTGAAGGCGTGGATGGCCCCGCCGCGGCGCACGGCGACGACCCCGGCGCCCACCTTGCGTTTGAACATGTAGTCGTTGGCGCGGGCCACGTAGCCGGTCCGCTCGATGAGGGCGCGCGTGGCGGCCGAGACGTCGGCGAAGTAGGTGGGCGAACCGAGGAGGATCCCGTCGGCCTCGATCATCTTCGCGATGCACTCGTTGACGATGTCGTTGTCCACGGCGCAGCGCTTGTCCTTGTTTTTCATGCACTTGTAACAGGCGATGCAGCCCTGGATCTTTTTGCCCGCCAGCTGGTAGAGTTCCGTCTCGATGCCCTCCGTCCGGATTTCGTCGAGGACCTTGTTGAGCAGGATGGCCGTGTTGCCGTCCTTGCGGGCGCTGCCGTTGAATGCGATCACCTTCATGCGAGTCTGCCTCCTTCGGGGGGGGTGGGTGGAGCAAAATCTGCGTTATTCTGACAGAAAGGGCGGGGAAGTTCCAGAAAATAGGCGGTTTCTCCAGCGTTGCATTTTTTTTGCCCCGCCGGCATTTTAATCATTGAATTTCCCGCTGATTTTTTATATATTCACGGGCAATTTAGGGGGGGAGAGCGAGGGACAACACTCTCCGCGGGATGTTTCAAGGATCCTGTTTTTCATTCCGGCTTGTCGAGTTCATAGGCCGATGCAATTCTACAACTCATCGTGAACCGTCTGAATCGATTCTGCTATTGCGTCATCCGGCTCGACAGCTCCATCTCAACACCACTGAACCACAAGAAGCAATTCATCCACAAGGAGGGTACCGTATGATCAGGAACTTGATCAAGTTGCTCGTTGTCGTCATGAGTTTGGCCCTGCTGGGCGGCTGCGCCACGGTGATCCAACCGATCCCCGCACAGGACCTCAACCCGAAATTGAAGTCCGGCGCGCTGGTCCAGAAGACCAACAACTTCGAGGTCGTCATGGACACCTCAGCGTCCATGGAAGACCCTTTCCAGTGGAATCACTTTGCCTACACCAGCCCGATGAAGACCACGAAGCTCGAGTACGAGCAGCACCTCGTGCGTCTCTTCAACGACACGATCCCCAACCTGAAGCTCACCGCCGGCCTGCGGGATTTCGCCGGGGAGCGGTGGCTTTCCAGGCCCTATAACACCAAGCTCTGGTACGGGATGGCCCCGTACGTGAAGGAAGACCTCGGCAAGAGCATCTTCGAGGTCAACACGGGCGGCGTCGAGAGCCCGCTGGATCTGGCCATTAACGCGGCCACGGCGGACTTCAAGCCCCTGGCGGGCAAGTCGGCCCTCGTCATCTTCACCGACGGCCTCGAGATGCCGAAGGCCGTGGCCTCGGCGCAGGCGATGAAGGCCGCCCTGAAGGACAACATCTGCATCTACGCCGTCCTGATCGGCAGCGACCCCACGGGTGAGGGCAAGGCCCTGCTCGATAAGGTCGTCAAGGCCGGCCAGTGCGGGATCCTCGTGAACGGCAAGGATGTCGAGTCCGCAGCCGGCATGGCCAACTTCGTCGAGAAGGTGTTCCTCGGACCGGCCGTTGCGGCCGCTGCCGTGCCTCCGGCGGCCGTACTGCCCCCGGGAGCGATTGCGCAGCTCGACACGGTCTACTTCGACTACGACAAGTACAACGTGAAGCCCGAGTTCAAGGACGTGGTGAAGAAGAATGCCGATTACTTCAAGGCCAACAAGGCCAACAACGTTCTGATCGCCGGCAACTGCGACGAGCGCGGCACCAACGAGTACAACATGGCCCTGGGCCAGAGAAGAGCCGACTCGGCGGCCAAGGCGCTGAAGGCGGCGGGTGTCGAGGCGAAGCGGATCAAGACGGTGAGCTGGGGCGAAGAGAAGCCCTTGTGCAAGGAGTCCGTCGAGGCCTGCTGGTCCAAGAACCGCAACGCCCTGTTCTATGTGATGCAGCCGTAAACTGAGCCCGAAGGCCGGAGGCGCGGAGCCGAAGGCCGAGGCTTTCGAAAAAAAGAGGCCCCTGTGTCAGGGGCCTCTTTTTTT
>JALOPC010000095.1 GCA_025454095.1 Syntrophales bacterium
TCCCGGGCCCGGCCTTTCCGGAATGTGACCTCGATGACGCGCCGAAAACACGAAACCGCCGGGGTGTACCCCGGCGGCGGTGATGGAAAGCTCCCCGTGTCCTTCAGCGGGAGATGGGCATGCTCAGGAGGCGGGCGACGACGGGGGCAACCATGAACCCGAAAACCGCCAGGGGGGCGAGGTAAACCAGGAGGGTCATGAGGCTGTCGATGACGACGAACGCCGTTCCGTCATCGGGGGAGTCTACCTCCACGATCTGATCGTAGATGCTGCCGTCTTTTCTCTGTGTATTCTCCGCGCAGATTTCCTGCCCATCGATCAGCCTTTCCGCCAGCGTTACGCTCATGGCCCGTCTCCTTCGATTTCGTTTGCACGGGGAAGGAGCATCGGGCGTGCCGGTGAGAACCAAGATTAAATAATCGTTTATAATCGATCGGTTGCGCTGTTTCGGGCCTGGACGCACAGATGCGGGACAGCAGCCGCGGGGGTGCACAATGGGAGGGGATTCTTATAAAAATATTGTAGATCAACGGGTTATGTTACGTGTTCCATTTTGGCGTTGTGCGGTTCAATCTGCCGTTTCGGACCCCCTGCATCCATCGCTTCCGTCTTCCCCTCGCGAAGCGGCACGAAGATCCCCTCCCGCGAGGGCGCGCTCGGGGAATCCGTGATTGAGCCGGGCAGCGCGATCTGTTACGATGGAGCCAGCCCCGCGTACGAGGAGGGAGCCCGATGAAAAAGGAATTGGCGCAATATCCCGTCGTCGTGGATGTGCCCGTGGTCTGGGGCGAGATGGACGCCTTCGGCCACGTCAACAACATTGTCTATTTCCGCTATTTCGAGACGGCACCCGTTTCCGGGCGGCCCTGTCCTACCCGGACACGGTCTCCATCGGGGCGCGTGTGGCGAATGTGGGCGAGGACCGCTTCGTCATGCGCTATGCCGTCTACAGCCACCGGCTGGGCCGCCTGGCCGCCGAGGGCGAGGGGACCCTGGTCTGCTTCGATTACCGGCAGAACCGGAAGGCGCCCGTTCCGGAGAAGCTCAGGGCCCGGATCGCCGAGTTGCAGGCAGGAGGTTCCTGAGTCGCGGGCATGTTGAAACAGCAAAAGGCCGCCCCGTTGCCGGGACGGCCTTTTGCGTGGAACCCGTTGCGGGCTACTGCATCCGCCGGTCCCTCCAGTGCAGGATGTTGGTCCGGCTGGCAATCGTGGGGGGGCTGATGTTGGCCTTCTGGGTGTTCGACCCGATCCCCGCGCCGCCGCTCACGGTCACGTAGAGGTCCGGCGTGCTGCTGTAGGGGTTCATGGACAGCACGGGCGCCGTGGGGATGCCCACGCCGAGCGTCATGCTCCGGCTGCCGCCGGTGAGGGAACCGGCGCCGCTGACGTAGTTGACGGCATAGATCTTTGCCGTGCCCGCCTGGCTGCAGGGGTCGCTCGCGCCGCTTGCGGGGGTGTAGGTGGTGAAGTAGACCTGGCCCCCGAAGATGGACGGATCGGAGAGGCATTTCTCGCCGGTTCCGGTGAGGTTGATGGTCCAGCCGTTCTTGGTTGCGTTGTCGGTGTAGGTGCTGCTCGTGATGTTCTCGAGGTTGCCGAGCTGGAGCGTGCCGGACAGCGTTTTGTCCTTCACGGCGAAGAGCCGGTCCGCGACGGTTCCCACGACGATGGGTTCGGCCTTGTTGCCGGTACCCCAGTAGAGCCAGAGGTTCCCGCTGGCGTCACGGGTCGCCGTGGGGGCGTCGTAGACGGGCCCGACCGTGCTGTCCCGCGCGAAGAGGCGCGAGCCGTTCCAACTGGCCGTCGAGCAGGACGATCCGTCGGCGGCGAAGCAGAATTTGAAGCGCCAGAGGTTGCCGCCCATATCGCCGATGTAGGCCGCGTCGATAAAGCCGTCGTTGTCGGAGTCGATCATCGTCGGGGTCCCGGGCATCGCGAACGCCAGGTCCGCGTTGTTTGCCGTGGTGTAGCTCCAGAGGATGTTGCCGGTGGCCAGCTCGACCACAAAGAAACCCTTCCCGCGGGTGTCGCAGCCCGTCCCGGTGCAGCTCGAGTAGTTGTGCCCGCCGCCGAAGAACCCGACCCATTTCTCCTGGCCGCTCACCTTCACGCGGTGCACCATCATCTTGCTCCAGGGGTCTCCCAGGTACGGGGCCTGGCTTGCCGACGGGCTGATGCGCCACCTGTAGGCGGGAGAGGCCGTGTTGGTGATGTCCAGGGCGTGGTAGCCGCAGTAGTAAGGATTGGAGGCCGAGTAGACGTTGCTGAAGCCGCTGTCGCAGTGGGTCGACGAGCTCCAGAGAGTCTGCGTGGCGCCCCTGCCCTGGGCGAAGACCAGCAGGGTCCGCCAGTCCGAGGCGCTCTTCGTGGTCCCGTCGCCGCTGCCGAGCCACACGTCGGCCACACTGATGGGGCCGTCGACGTAGTACTGGTGGGTCAGGCCCGTGGGGTGCGAGGAGTGGGCGATGTCCTTGAGCTTGCTCAGGAGGTTGGGGGCGATGAAGCTCCAGAGCTCGGCGCCGTCGCTGGTGCGGAAGGCGTGGAGCTGGCCGTCGTTGGCGCCGGCCACGACGATGCGCTTGCCGTTGGCTGTCGATCGCACGTTGTTGGTCCGGAAGGTCGTGAAGGCGTTGGCCGTGTCCCGGGTGTCCCGGAAGTACTGCGCCGGCGTGCCCACGGTGATCGGGTTGGAGCGGAAGGTGTCGCCCAGCTTCCAGTTGTCGGCGTTGTAGGCGCTCTCGCCGCGGATGAACCCCACGACCTCGTTGCGCCTCGTGTCGTCGGCGACGTTGAGATCGGTGCTTGTGATGTTCGTCACTGTGAAGGCGCTCAGCGAACCGGCCCTGTAGGTGTAGATGTTCCGCGACGAGGCCGACGTCGACTGGAGAACGGCACCGGCGTTCCAGACGGCGCTCCCGATGCTGCCGTCTGCGTTGATGTTGTACTTCTGGAGGTGGCCCTGCCAGAGGGGCTCCCCGTTGGCCGGCTGGAAGGTCGCCTCGTAGAGGAAGTTTTCGTCTACGAGACGCGAGGAGGCCACCGAGGCCTGCGTGAAGGAGTACGTCGCTTCCCGGATGTGGTTGATGGCCTGCCGGAAGGCCGCCTCGAGCTCCGCGGCGTCGTTGGCCAGGAAGGCGTAGCCGGAAAGAGCCGCCGTGCCCGGGTCGTTGGAGGCGGCGAAGCACTGGTCGCTGGTTCCGTCGCAGGTGCCCGTCGTGGAGGAGCCGCCGCAGGTGCTGACCAGGGAGGGGTCGAAGCCCGACGTGGAACCGGCATTCGGGGTCAGGGGGTTGTCCGTCCCGCCCCAGTAAGCCATCCAGTTGAGAGTGTTCTTCAGGTGAGCGGGCATGTTGCTCCCCATGCCGATGACGAAGACCCGATAGCCGGCTTCGGCCAGGGCCTTGGCGGCCATGACGGAGTCGCGCCGGCGCTTGTACTGATCGGACTGGGTGTCGTAGCCCGCGCCGCCGCAGCTCATCGTGTCGGCCCCGTCGGAGACGAGGATGACGAACTTCTGCCGGCAGCTTCGGTACGCGTCGGTCGCCTTGTGGGCGTCGAGATAGGTCTTCACGCCGGAGAGGGCCGAGACGAGGGGGGTGGCCCCGACGACGTTGTAGTAGGTCATCCAGTAATTGATGCTGGAATAATCACCCGAGCTCTGGTTCAGGGTGCAGGAGGTCAGGTTGCCGCAGTAAATCTGGGAGTACTTCGCCGCAATGTCGCGCAGCTTGGCGTAGGTGCTCCCCTGGAATTTCCCGAGACCGAATCGGATGTTCGTGCTCGACTCGTCGCTGGCGTTGATCGTCCCGTCTCGGTTGTCGTCCAGGATGTTGAACAGGGTCTTCCGGGCGATTTCGAAGCGCGAACAATAGGTCGTGTATCCCGCCACGCTCTGGTCGTCGTAGAAAGGACCGGAGCAGGTGGGGTTGCTGTACTGCCTGGTCGGGTAATTGGATGCGTCGTGGTCCCCCGGGGGGTTCCACTTCATGCTCCCGGACAGGTCAAGAACGATCATGGCGTCGGGGGCGACGGCCGTGAAGAGCCCCTCCTCGCTCAGTGGGTCGTCTGCCCGGGCCGGCCCCCCGGTAATCAGCATCGCAAACATCGCGATCGCGCAGAGCCAGGTCCCCAGTATCCTTTTCCCTTTTTCTTTCGTCGTCCCGTTCATGACGAGCCTCCTTGGGTTGAATCTGGCACCCTGCAGGAGCACCGGACATGCCACGGGAGAATTCGGCGGGACGGACTGAATAATGTTAATGGTTACAGGCGGTTGTGAATATGCGGGCCCGGCGTGCGCGGCGGGCGGGCCCTCTCGAAACCGGGCCAAAACGGCCTACATGCCCTGCAAGGCAGGAATGGGAACACTCTCGGGGGATGCTCCGAAATGGGACGGCCCTGTTTGGACTGCCGAAACAGAAAGGCCGGCGCTTCGGCGCCGGCCCCCAGGGATTTCCGATCGTCTGATTGAATGGGCGGTTAGTCCTTGTAAATCCCGGCGAATCTCCACTTCTTCCGCTTCTTCCAGTTTCCCTTGTGGTACGCGAAACTGGCCAGCAGGGGCAGGGCCATCGTCGCCTCGGCGAAGACCATCTGCTCCGAGACGGTGTCCACCTTGCCCCACGAGGCGGCCTCCTTGAGGGTCGAGCTCGAGCAGGCCCCGTCGCGGACGTCGGCTACGGTGATCTGCACGGCGTACTGGTGCATGGGGACGTCCTTGCCCAGGATCTCGGCGCAGATGACCGTGTCCTGGACGAAGTTCTTGGGCACGCCGCCGCCGATCATGAGAAGGCCCGAGGTGGGCGCGGCGATCTTGATGTCCGTCAGCTCCCGGAAGTCCTTCACCGAGTCGATGGAGACGTGGTTCTTCGGGCGCCGGTGCTGGTGGAGCACCAGGCCGAATCCCGCGCTGGAGTCCGAGAAGGCCGGGCAGAAGATGGGCACGTCGTGCTCATAGGCCGTCTGGACGAGGGAGCCCTTCTTTTTGGCCTTTTTCGTGAGGTATTTCCCCATTTCCCTGATGAACTCGCGAGACGAGTAGGGCCGCGGCGCAAGCGCGTCGGCGATCTCGGTGACGGTCTTGTCGCAGTGCTGGAGCTGCTGCTCGTCGATGTAGGTGTCGTAGATGCGGTCGATGTAGAGCCTGCGCAGCTCGTTGTCGTCGACGTGAGGCGTTCCCTGGTAGTGCCGGAACCCCAGGGCCTCGAAGAAGTCCATGTCCACGATGGAGGCCCCCGTGGCCACGACGGCGTCCACCATGTTGTACTTCACCAGGTCGGCGTAGATCTGCATGCAGCCCGCGGCGCTCGTGCTGCCGGCCAGGGTGAGGAAGATGACGCAGTCGCGGTCGGCGAGCATCCGGTCGTACATCTCGGCTGCCGAGGCGAGGTCGCGCGCCGAGAAGGACATCTTCTTCATGGACTTCACGATGTCGACGGCGTCGATCTTCGTGATGTCGATGTGCTCGACCTTCGATTTCAGATAATCGCGTTTGGTGTTGCTGATTTTCTTTGCCATGAAAGAATCGTTTCCCCTTTGATGATGTTGTTTCCTAATTACCCCAAGGTCCGGAAAAAGTCAAAGACCGAAAGGCGTTACCCGCGGGATCGGCTTCGCACAAATCCCTTGCATCGGGCAGGGGGCTCTGTTACTTCCATTCCATGGATCTCTTTTCGACCCGCGAGGTTCTCACCGTCACGGAGCTCACCCGGCAGGTCCAGGACGTCCTGGAGGCCACCTTCGATCAGCTCTGGGTCGAAGGGGAGATTTCGAACCTCCGCCGGCCCGCCTCGGGCCATCTCTATTTCACGCTGAAAGATGAAGAGAGCCAGGTCCGTGCCGTGCTCTTCCGTCCCGCCGCCCGCGCGCTCAAGTTCGACCTCGAGGACGGGATGCACATCCTCTGCCGGGCGCGGATGAACGTCTACAAACCCCGCGGCGAGTACCAGCTCATCCTGGACTACGCCGAACCCCGGGGCACAGGCGCTCTGCAGATCGCCTTCGAGCAGCTGAAGGCCAAGCTGCAGGCCGAAGGGCTCTTCGACCCGGCCCACAAGAAGCCCCTGCCATTCCTGCCCTCGCGGATCGGGGTCGTCACCTCGCCCTCGGGCGCCGTCATCCGGGACATCCTCAATGTCACGAAACGGCGATTCGCCTCCGTAAACATCCTCGTCGCCCCCGTGCGGGTGCAGGGCGCCGAGGCCCCCGCCGAGATCGTCGAGGCCCTTCACCACCTGAACGAGATCCCCGGCATCGACGTGATCATCGTGGCACGCGGAGGGGGATCGTTGGAAGATCTGATGGCCTTCAATGACGAGGGCGTGGCACGGGCCATCTTCGCCTCGAGCGTCCCCGTCGTCTCCGCCGTGGGCCATGAGATCGATTTCACCATCGCCGATTTCGTCGCCGACATGCGGGCGCCCACCCCGTCGGCCGCGGCCGAGCTGGTCGTTCCCAGGCGCAGCGACCTCGTTCAGCAGGTCCGGACGCTGAGTGCCCGGGCCGCCCGCGCCGGGGAGCGTTTCCTGAAAATCCGCCGGGAGCGGCTGGTGAAGCTTGCCGAACGGGTCCGCGACCCGAGGCGCCGCCTCGTCGATCTGCGGCTCTCCCTCGACGAGCGGTTCGGCAGCCTGACCGCTTCCCTCGTCCGGCGCGTGCGCGCCGATCGGGAGAGGCTTCGCCACTTCGAGACGCACCTGCAGTACCTGAGCCCCGCGGTGCGGCTGGCAAACCTCACCTTTGTGCTTGATAATATGAGAAAGAGCATGATAACGGGTATCTTCCGCCAGGTGGAAGCCCTGCGGGCGAGGCTCGCGGGCCACACGGCCCTGCTGGACAGCCTGAGCCCGCTTTCCGTGCTGTCCCGGGGGTACGCCATCGCCCGGACGATGCCCGAGGGAAGGGTCATCCGGGATGCGAAGGATCTTTCAGCGGGGGACCCCGTTGGCATAAATGTTGCGAAAGGTCGGTTCAATGCCGTCGTCACCA
>JALOPC010000003.1 GCA_025454095.1 Syntrophales bacterium
TTCCGCGTTCAGGGGATCCCGAACACCGCCTTCGCGTTGGCCGTCGTCACGGCCGCCACTTCTTCGAAACTGATTCCCTTGATCTCGGCCACCTTCCGCGCCGTGTGGACCACGTAGGCGGGCTCGTTGCGCTTGCCGCGTAAGGGGTTGGGCGTCAGGTAGGGGCAGTCGGTCTCGACGAGAAGCGACTCCAGGGGCAGATCGCGTACGATGGCGCGAAGCTTCTCGTTTTTCTCGAAGGTCACCGTCCCGGGGATGGAAATGCAGAATCCCAGGCCGATGCACTGCTTCGCCATGGGATAGTCGCCGGAGAAGCAGTGGATGATGCCTCTCCGGGCGCCTTTCCAGCCCTTGAGCTGATCCATCGTTTCCCGGTGCGCCTCGCGGTCGTGGATCACGACGGGGAGGTCGAGCTCCGAGGCCAGCTCCAGCTGCTCCCCGAAACGGCGGATCTGGGTCGCCCGGGGCGAGAGGTTGCGGAAGAAATCCAGCCCGATCTCGCCGTAGGCAACGACCTTCTCCTGCTTCGCCATCCCCTTGAGCGAATCGTAGGTCCCGCCGTCGATGTCCTTCACCTCGTGGGGGTGGACCCCGATGACGGCGTAGACGCCGGGGTAGCGGCGGGTGATCTCGAGGGCCTTGCGACAGTCCTCCACGGTGGTCCCCACCGTGACGATGATCTCCACGCCGGCCTCCTTCGCCCGACGGACGACCTGGTCGCGGTCCCGGTCGAAGGGCGGCATCTCCAGGTGGGCATGCGAGTCGATGAGCATCCGCGCCCGCCCTATCCCTTCACGGGCTTCCTGCGTTCGAGGTCCATGGGGACCTCCTCGGCCTGCCCCGCCATGTCGGGGAGCGTGGAGAGGTACTTGGCGAGGAACTTCTCCGTCATCTCGCCTTTCTTGAGCTTCAGATCGATCATTCTCTTGTCTGCGCTGTCCATGTTGAATGCCTCCAGTTTCTTCATTCCGATCCTCCTCGTGAGTTCACCGTGAACCCGCCGGCATGACGGGAATGAGCATAGGGGTTGACTGCCTCAGCTCCGGAGTCTCGGGTCCAGAGAGTCCCGGATTCCTTCGCCCAGCATGTTGTAACCGAGAACCGTCACCAGGATGGCCAGCCCCGGGTACAGGGAGAGCCACCAGGCAATGTCGATGTTGTCCTTGCCCGCCGTGAGGATGTTGCCCCAGCTCGGGGTGGGCGGCTGCACGCCGATCCCGAGGAAGCTCAGGGCCGACTCGGTGAGGATCGCCCCGGCCACGCCGAGGGTCGCCGCGACGAGCACCGAGGCCATGCAGTTGGGCAGGACGTGGATGAAGATGATCCGCGCGTCGCTTGCCCCGATGACGCGGGCGGCCTGCACGAAGTCGCGCTCCTTGAGCGAGATGAAATCGGCCCGCACCAGCCGCGTGATCCCCATCCAGCCCGTGGCGCCGATGATGATCATGATGTTCCAGATCGAGGGCTCCAGGAAGGCGATCACCGCCAGGATCAGGAAGAACGTGGGGAAGCACAGCATGATGTCGACAAAGCGCATGATGACCGCGTCGACCCACCGGCCGTAGTAGCCGGCCACGGCGCCGAGGATCGTGCCGATGAGAATCGCGATGCCCGTGGAGACGAAGCCTACCTTGAGCGAGATCTGCGCCCCCCAGATCATCCGCGACAGCACGTCGCGCCCGAGCTGGTCCGTGCCGAACCAGTGTTTCGCCGAGGGGGGCTGCAGGATGTTCTTGAGGTCGATCGCCGTGGGGTCGCAGGGGGCGACCCAGGGCGCGAGGACCGACAGGGCGAACAGCAGCACGACCACAATGCTTCCCGCCACGGCGAGGTGGTTTTTCGAAAATCGGTACCAGAAATCCGTCTTCATCGTGCGATCCCTCGCCTGTCCCCTCAAGAGATCCGGATCCGCGGGTCCGCGAGCGCGTAGGACACGTCGGCCAGCAGGTTTCCGATGAGCGTCAGCACGGCCCCGATCACGAGGATGCCCATCACGACCGGGTAGTCGCGGGCCATGACGGCCATGTAGAAGAGCTGCCCCATCCCGGGGATGCTGAAGATGGTCTCGAAGATGACGCTTCCCCCGATGAGCCCCGGGACCGAGAGGCCCAGCAGCGTGATCACGGGGAGCATGGCGTTGCGCAGGGCGTGCCGGTAGATGACCGTCCGCTCGGGCAGCCCCTTGGCCCGGGCCGTGGTGATGTAGTCCTGCCGGATCACCTCCAGCATGTTGGAGCGCATGTAGCGCGAAAGCCCCGCCAGCCCCCCGAAGGCCGCGATCGACACCGGCAGGATCAGGTGCTGGAGGAAATCCCAAAAGGCCTCGACGGGGGGGAGATACTCGTAATTCAGGGACCGGATGCCCGAGATGGGGAGCCAGTCCAGGTGCAGGCCGAAGAGGATCATGAGCAGCAGCGCAAGCCAGAACGTCGGGATGGCAAACCCCACGAAGACGACGACGCTCATGACCCGGTCGAAGGTCGAACCCTGCCGCACCGCCGAGAGCACCCCGATGGGAATGGCGATGAGGAAGATGAGGGCCATGGAGAGCACGTTCAGGAACACCGTGATGGGAAGCCGCTCGAGGATCTTGGCCGACACCGGCCTCGCGTCGGGCGAGAAGGAAACCCCGAGGTCGAGCACGACAAGCCTGCCGAGCCACTTGCCGTACTGGACGTGCAGGGGCTTGTCGAGGTCGTACATGGCCCGCAGACGCTCCTTCATCTCGGCCGTCACCCGGGGGTTCATCTCCGTCTGCAGATCGGTCGGGGAACCCGGGGCCAGGTGCATGACGGAAAAACAGATCACCGTGATCCCGAAGAACAGGGGAACCATGAACAGGATGCGTCTTGCCAGGTAGCGCAACACGTCAGGACCTCCCCGCCGCGGGCGCCGCAACCGGCGGACAGCCGGACGGCCCTCGCTGAAACTCTTCGAGGATGCCCAGCCTCTTGATGTTGGACAAGGTTCTGGACAGGTTCTGCTCCGTGTGGGCCTCGACGGTCAGGATGGGCCGAAGCCCCTTCTTCCCGAGGATGGAAAAGAATTCCGCGAAGGGGAATGTCCCCTCGCCCACCGGCAGATGTTCGTCGCCAGCGCCCCGGTTGTCGTGGAGGTGGATCTCGACGAGGCGGTGGCCCAGCCTGTCCATCCAGGCCTCGAGCGGGGCCCTGGCAAATACGTTGAAGTGCCCCGTGTCGAAGCAGAAACCCACCCGATCGGGCGGAAGCGCGTCGAGCAGGCGGCCGATCCAGTCGGGATCCGACTCGTAGACGTTCTCCAGGGCGATCCGGGTGTCGAGCTGGTCCGCCAGGGGCAGCAGCCTCGACCAGGTCTCGATGCTGTTCTCGAGCCACTTGCGTCCCGAAGAGACGTAGTATCGCTCGTCGTAGGAGGGGTGAAAGACGATGGCGCGGGGGCGGAAATGGATCGCGATCTCGAAGACACGGAGGAAGCGCCTGAGGCTCACGTTCCGGATCTCCGGGTCGACGGCCCCCGGCCGCAGGTCCATGAAGGGCCCGTGAAAGGTGATGGAGCGATCGGGCCCGCAGAGCCGCTGCGCCAGGCCGGCGTACTCGCCGTCGGTGAAGCGCTCGAGGATGGCGCAATGGAAGGCGATCTCCGGGTTGATCCGCTCCCGGAGGACCTTGTCGAGATGTTGCTGGAGAAGCTGATCGAAAGGGATATGGACCTGAAGGTGTTTCAGGACGTCCTGCATCGCATTTATCCGGAAAGCAAGTAATTATGGATATTTACCACATCTGCCCCGATGTAGCAACGGGCAATTTGAAATTGACAGGGAAAACGGTTCCGGTTATAAAACATCACGTTAGAGGAAAACCGGCCGGCAGATCCATCGCCCGGTTTTCAATCCACGGTTCCCGCAGACAAGGAGGATGATTGGCTAAAAAAGAGTTGTCCACGAGGCAGAAGATTCTCCTCGCCGTCAACGCGGCCCTGGAGAAAAAGGCAAAAAACATCGTCATCCTCAACATCAAGAACGTCACCTCCTTTGCCGATTACACCGTCATCTGCAGCGGCACGTCCGACCGGCAGGTCCAGAGCATTGCGGCGTCCATCGAGGGAAGCATGAAGAAAGCGGGGGCACTGCCCCTGGGCATCGAGGGAGAGAAGGGCGGCCGCTGGGTCCTCATGGATTACGCGGACATCGTTGTCCATGTCTTCTACGAGCCGGTGCGCGAGTTCTACGACATCGAGCGGCTCTGGTCCGATGCCCCGAAGATGGAAGTGGCCGACGATTCCGCCGAGGTCAAATCGCTCCCGAGGGGAATGTGATGTGACGGCGGTGATCGCAGCCCTTGCGGAGGTGCTCTTCCCGACGCTGTGCCTGTCCTGCGGCACGGTCATGCCGGAGCGCGGCGCACACCCCTTCTGCGGCGGCTGCCGCGCGAGGCTCCGCCCGATCGCGTCGCCCCTGTGCCCCTGCTGCGGGATCCCCTACCCCCCCGAAGACGGCCCCGATCATCTCTGCGGCCGGTGCTTGCTCAACCGGCCGCCCATCCATGCCGCCCGGTCCTACGGCGTCTATGAAGCGGTCCTGCATGACGCCGTCCACGCCTTCAAGTACGGCGGCAACCTCACCCTGGGAGAGCGGCTGGGCCGCCTGATGGCGGAGCACGATTACCCCTCGTTCCGGATCGAGGACTACGAACTCCTCGTCCCCGTACCCCTGCATCGCCGGCGGCTGCGGCAGCGGGGCTTCAACCAGTCGGTGCTCCTGGCCCGCGAGATCTCTCGGCGCCGCGGCATCCCCCTGGACTTTCTGGCCCTTCGGCGCGTGGTCGACACGGAGTCGCAGGCGGGCTTGAAAAAAGACGAGCGACGGTCTAACATGAAGAAGGCGTTCAGCGTCGCCGCCCCCGAGCGGATTCGAGGCCGCAGAATCCTGCTGGTCGACGACGTGCACACGACGGGGAGCACGCTGGGGGAGTGCGCCAAGTCCCTCCTGCAGGGGGGAGCCGAATCCGTGGGAGCCCTGACGCTCGCGCGGGCAATCCAGGAGCCGCTATGAACAAGATCTACCCGAGAGCCGAGCTCAAGACCGTCATCGAGCGGCTGAAACGGGAAGGAAAGAAAGTCATCTTCACCAACGGCTGCTTCGACATCCTCCACGCCGGCCACACCCGCTACCTCAGCGAGGCGAGGAAGCTGGGCGACGTGCTCGTCCTGGCCCTCAACAGCGATCGGTCCGTGCGGGCGCTCAAGGGGCCGATGCGGCCCATCGTTCCCGAGGCCGAGCGCGCCGAAGTTCTGGCGGCCCTGTCCTCGGTGGATTACGTGACGGTCTTCGACGAAATGACTCCGCTTGCGCTCATCGAATTCCTCCGGCCCGACGTGATCGTCAAGGGAGGCGACTGGGCGGAGAAGGACATCGTGGGGGCCGATGCGGTCCGGACGTGGGGCGGCCGGGTCGCCGTCATGCCCGAGCTCGAAGGGGCCTCGACGACGAACATCATCGAGAAAATTCTCCAGGTCTGCGGCTCCCGGGAGCCCACCGGGAAAGAGAGCTAAATTTTTCTTTACAATGAACCGATTATTCGTTATACAAATTAGCTCTTTTTACCGAAGAGCACTTTTTGTTTGACGAGACCGCGAATGAAGCCAGATAAACTCGACTTCTTCAGAGCCCTTCTTCAGACCAGGATCAACGAGCTCCTGAACGGTGCGGAGAGGACCGTGCAGGAGATGACCGACGAGCAGGAAAACTTCCCCGACCCCAACGACCGGGCCTCGCTGGAATCGGACCGCAACTTCGAGCTTCGCATCCGCGACCGGGAGCGCAAACTCATCGCCAAGATGCAGGAAGCCCTCAAGCGGATCGACGACGGCACCTTCGGCGTCTGCGACTCCTGCGGGGGGCCGATCTCGGAGAAGCGCCTCCAGGCACGCCCCGTAACGACGCAGTGCATCGACTGCAAGACGAAGGAAGAGAAGATGGAGAAACAGCGGGGGGAATAGCACTCCGCCCGTCGTGCCGTCACGCCTTCACCCTCCCGCAGCCCTTGTTCCCTGCTCCCCGCGCAGGGAATTCGTTTGCCCAAAATCCGCCCCCGCTGTATAGTTTCCCCCGTCCGGGCTTTCGAGCAAATCGAAAAAAGGCGGAATCCCGGCCTGCGCGACAACCCCATGAAGTCAGAAAGGCAGGAAGAACAGAAGAGCAGGAATCCCGGATTCCATGCCGCCCCTCATCGCTTCCGCTCTCTTGCTCTTCGCGGCCGCAGCGCCGGGAGCATCGCGCCAGGCACAAGAAGAAATCCCGTTTTCGAAGAGATGCCATGTACATAGAAGTCGCCATCAACATCCCCGCCGATCGCACCTTCACCTACACCGTCCCGGCGGAGGCCCACGGCGAGATCGCCGTGGGAAAGCGGGTGCTCGTGCCTTTCGGAAGGCGATCGCTCACGGGCCCCATCGTCGGGATCCGCCGCTCGTCGGACAGGCAGGACACGAAGGAGATCATCCGGGTCCTGGACCGCGAGCCCCTTTTCCGCGAGGAGGATCTGCGGTTCTACCGATGGGCCGCGTCGTACTATTTCACGCCCCTCGGCAGGGCGCTCGGCGAGATCCTCCCGGGCGGCATCGACATCGAGAGCCTGCTGTGGGCCGTCAAGCTCGGGGATGCCGATGACGTCAAGCCCCTCCAGCGGGAGATCCTCGAGACGCTGGGACGCCGCGCGACGGGGATGGCTCTGCGCAGCCTCGAGAAGGAACTGGGGAGAAAAGCCCTGCTGACGGAGCTGAGAAAGCTGGAAACCCGCGGGCTCCTCCGCCTCGAGGAGCGGTTCCGGAAGCCCGCCGTGCGGGAAAAGACGGAAAAGGTCGTTGCGCGGACGGAAACCGCGGCGGGAACGGTCAGGCTCTCCGATCGCCAGAGACAGGCCCTCCAGGCCCTCGAGGCACGGGGCGGAACGTCCCGGGTTGCCGCGGTGACGGACATCGACGAGCCCCTGGCCGCCTTCAGGGCCCTCGAAAAAAAAGGCCTCGTCGAACTCCGCGACCTCGAAACCCTGAGAAACCCTGAACCGGCCTCGGCGATCGGACGAACCGATGCCCCCCTGACCCTGACCCCGGAACAGGAGGCCGCCCTCGGGGCGATCCGGAAAGGAATTTCCTCGGGCGTCTTCTCCCCCTTCCTGCTGCACGGGGTCACGGGAAGCGGCAAGACGGAAGTCTACATCCACGCCATTGCCGAAACGGTCCGCCGGGGGGGCCGCGCCATCTACCTCGTCCCGGAGATCGCCCTGACACCCCAGCTCGTGGGACGGCTGGAAAGCCGCTTCGCCGCGGGGCAGATCGCCGTCCTGCACAGCGGGATCGGACCCGCACTGCGCTACGACCAGTGGCGCAGGATCGAGCGGGGCGATGCGGCGATTGTCGTGGGCGCCCGGTCGGCCGTTTTCGCGCCCGTCAGGGACCTGCGGCTTCTCATCGTCGACGAGGAGCACGACACCTCCTACAAGCAGGACGAGCGCATGCCCTACAACGCCCGGGACCTGGCCGTCGTGCGGGCCCAGCAGCAGGGGGCCGTCGTCGTCCTGGGCTCGGCCACCCCGGGGCTGCAGAGCTGCTACAACACCCGCGAAAAGGAGTTCGTGTACCTCGCGCTCACGAAGCGCGTCGAACAGCGCGAGCTTCCGCACGTCGAGATCGTGGACATGAAGGGCGAGCGGGACCCGAACGGGAAGGTGCGGCCGCTTTCGCGCCTGCTCGTCGAGCAGATCGGCCGCACGCTGGAGGCGAAGAAGCAGGCCCTGCTCTTTCTCAACCGGCGGGGGTTCAACACGTACCACTACTGCGGCGACTGCGCCCACGTGTTCCGCTGCCTCAACTGCGCCGTCTCGCTCACCCATCACCTCAGCGAGGGAGCGCTTCGCTGCCATTACTGCGACTTTTCCGTCAAGGCCCCCCCGGCCTGCCCCGAGTGCGGAGGGGGGCGCATCCTGAGCTACGGGCTCGGGACGGAGAGGCTCGCGTCGGAAATCCAGGACCTCTTCCCGCAGGCGCGCATCACCCGGATGGACAGCGACACCACGTCGGCCCGGGGCAGCCACGAACGGATCCTCTCCGCCCTGGGCCGGGGCGAGATCGACATCCTCGTCGGCACGCAGATGATCACCAAGGGCCACGACTTCCCGGACGTGACCCTCGTCGGCGTCGTCTCGGCCGACACGACGCTCAACATGCCGGACTTCCGCGCCGCGGAGCGGACTTTTCAGATTCTCACCCAGGTCGCGGGCCGGAGCGGACGGGGCGAACAGCCGGGCACCGTCGTCATCCAGACGCTCAACCCCTCCCACTACGCCATCCAGCGGACCCGCGAACACGATTTCGCGAACTTCTACGAGGACGAGATCGCCCTGCGACGGGACCTGCAGTACCCGCCCTTTTCGCGCATGATCAACCTCATCGTGTCGGGGACGGCGAAAGACCAGGTGGAAAAAGGGGCCGCGCGGCTCGGGCAGAAGGCCAAAAAGCTCGCCGCGGGCGACGACGTCAAGGCGCGGCTGACCGTCATCGGGCCGATGGAGGCGCCCCTGGCCAAGGTAAGGGGACGGTACCGCTGGCAGCTCCTCGTGAGAGGGAAGCAGGTGCGACCGCTCCACGCCTTTGTCCGGCGGCTCGTCGAGGGGGCCGATATCCCGGGCTGCGAGATCCGCGTCGACGTGGACCCCGTGAACTTCATGTGATACGCTGCTGCGGCGGCAGAAGCGACAATCGTAAAGGAAGTAACGAGTATGTCTACTGAACCAAGACCCCGTATCCTCTTCATGGGAACGCCGGAGTTCGCGGTCCCGTCGCTGGAAGCGCTGGCCGAGAAGGGCTGGCCCGTCATCGGCGTCGTCACCCAGCCCGACCGGCCCAAGGGGCGCGGGCAGCGTCTCGTCGCCTCGCCGGTGAAGGAGGCGGCCGAAAGGCGGGGCCTTGTCGTCCTGCAGCCCGAAAAGGTCCGGGCGCCCGAGTTCCTGGAGATCTTCCGCGGGCTCGCCCCCGACATGGTGGTGCTCGTCGCCTTCGGCCAGATCCTGCCGAAGGACATCATCGACGGCCCTCCCCTGGGCTGCGTCAACGTGCACCCCTCGCTTCTGCCCCGGTACCGGGGAGCGGCCCCCATGAACTGGGCCCTCATCCGGGGCGAGACGAAAACGGGCGTCACGATCATGCGGATGGACGAAGGGGTCGACTCGGGCGACATCCTGTTCCAGGAGGAAACGCCCATCGAGCCGGGCGAGACCTACGACCGCCTCCACGACCGCCTCGCCGTCCTGGGGGCGCAGTGCCTGCTCCGCACGATCGAGGGACTGGCGGCGGGAACCGTGCGCCGGATCCCCCAGGATCACTCGCGGGCCACCCTTGCGCCCCGCTTGAAGAAGGACGACGGCCTGATCCGCTGGGAGGCCCCCGCACGCGACATCGCCCACTTCGTGGCCGGGCTCTCCTCCGTGCCCGGCGCGTTCACGTACCTGGACGGAAAGGTGCTCAAGGTCTTCGCGGCGGAGGCCGAGGACGCCGCTGCGGGCTGCGAAGAGCCCGGGACGATCGTCGGCACGAGCCCGAAGGGGCTCCAGATCGCCGCAGGCGGCGGCTATGTGTATCTCCGGGACGTCCAGCTGGAGAGCAAGAAACGCATGCCCATCAAGGAGTTCCTCCGGGGCTTCCGGTTCGTCCCGGGAAAGAGACTCGGTTGACGGGGAGGAAGGCAGGAAATGATGAAGTTGGGAAGCCTGGGGGAGCCGGCCGACATCAGGAGCATCGATTGAAGCTTCCTCCCTCCCTGAAAGACAACCCCCGGGCGCTCGCCGTCCAGATCCTGAACCGCGTCGACGACGAGCAGGCCTTTGCCGAGCCCCTGCTGGACAGCGTTCTTTCAGCGGGGCACCCGCCGGCCGAAGCCGACCGCGGGCTGTTGACCTTCCTCGTCTACGGCACGCTGCGCATGCGGGGCCTGCTGGATTTCCTGATCGATCGCTTCTACAGGGGAAAGCCCGCAACGCTCGAGCCGGGCGTGCGGAACATTCTCCGCGTCGCCCTCTACCAGGTGCGATTCGCGGGAAAAATCCCCGCCTATGCCGCCGTCGACGAAGCCGTCAACACGGCAAAGCGCCTGGTCCCGGGCCGGGACAAGCTCGTCAACGCAATCCTGCGAAACGCCCTGCGGGGGCTCGCGGGGATCGAGCTTCCCGACCCGGAGTCCGATCCCGCCGGCCACCTCTGCGTGGTCCACTCGCACCCCCGCTGGCTCGTCGATCGCTGGATCGGCTGCTTCGGCCTCGAGGAAACGAGCGCCCTCTGCCGGGCGAACAACGAGATCCCGCCTCTTGTTCTTCGCGTAAACACCCTGAAGGCGACCCGGGACGAGATGCTGGCAGGACTTGCGCAGTCGGGACTGGACGTGAAAGCCTCTGCCTGGGCCCCGGAAGGGATCGTCCTGGCAAAACCGTCCGCGTCGCCCCGGGCGATGCCGGAGATCACGGAAGGCGCGCTCTTCATCCAGGACGAGGCCTCGCAGCTGGTCTCGCGTCTTCTGGCGCCGCGGGAAGGGGAGAGGGTCCTGGACCTCTGCGCGGGCGCCGGCGGGAAAACGACCCATCTGGCGGTCCTGATGGCAAACCGCGGGGAGATCGTCGCCGCCGACCTCCAGCAGGCCAAGCTTGCCGTTCTGGAGTCGACGGCGAGGCGGTGGGGGGTCTCGACGGTGCAAACCGCCGTCGCCGACGCCACCGACCCGCAACAGACGGCCGCCCTGGGGACATTCGACCGGGTCCTCGTCGACGCCCCCTGCTCGGGGCTCGGCACCCTGCGGAGAAACCCCGAAATCCGCTGGCACCTCACGGAGCGGAAGCTCGCGGGGATGCCGCCCCTGCAGGGCCGCATTCTGGAAAACGCCGCCGCCTGCGTGAAGCCCGGCGGGGTCCTCCTCTACAGCACGTGCTCCGTCATGCCCGAGGAAAACGACGGGGTCGTCGCGGCCTTTCTCGAACAACATCCAGACTTCTCCCCGGCCCGGGCGGAGGCGCACGTCCCGCGAGGGGTCATCGACGGCCAGGGCTTCTTCCGGACCTTTCCCCACCGCCACGGCACGGACGGCTTTTTCGGCGCCCTTCTTGCCCGGCGTTGAGCGCCCCTCTCCACATCCCCCGTTGACTCCGGCGTGCCTTGATGTTATTTTCCTGTCCGTGGCTCCGACAGATACGGTCGAGGGAAACCGGTGTCGGAGCCCTTTAAATTTTCGTCCGCGGAGAAGAATATGATTCTCAAGCAGCTCCAGGTCGGCCACATGGCCATCTTTGCCTACATCGTCGGCGACGAGGAAACGGGGGATGCCCTCGTGATCGACCCGGCGGCGGAGACGGAGCGGATCATCGCCGAGGCCCGGAAAAACGGCCTCACGATCCGCACCATCGTGAACACCCACGGACACGTGGACCACATCTCGGGCAACGCCGACATGAAGGCGAAGACCGGCGCGAACATCGTCATCCACGAGGAAGACGCGCACATGCTCACCTCCACCCCGGCGATGATCCTGGCCATGTTCCGGGCAAAGGCCTCGCCCGCCGCAGACATCCTCGTCCGCGACGGGGACATCGTCGAAGCGGGCAATATCAAGATGAAGGTCATCCACACGCCCGGGCACACGCCGGGCGGGATCTCGCTGTACACGGACGGGTGCGTGTTCACGGGGGACACCCTCTTCGTCGAAGCCGTCGGGCGGACGGATCTGCCGGGAGGGTCCTGGAACACCATGGCAAAGGCCATCAAGGAGAGGCTCTACACGCTTCCCGACGACACCGTCGTCCTGCCCGGGCACAACTACGGCCGGAAGCCGACCTCGACCATTGGCAACGAAAAGCGCAACAACCTCTACGTCCGATGAGCAAGGAGAAGACCATGACGCAGCCTGCATTGTACCAGACTGACCTGAAGGGCCTGAAGCTCGTCAACCGCGGCAAGGTGCGAGACATCTACGACCTGGGGGAGAACCTCCTCATCGTGGCGACGGACCGCATTTCGGCCTTCGACGTCATCATGCCGAACCCCATCCCCGGGAAGGGCGAAATCCTGACGCGGCTCTCCGAGTTCTGGTTCCGGCAGCTGGCCGACATCGTCGGCAACCACCTCGTCACGACGGACGTGGAGAAGTTCCCCGAAGCCTGCAGGCCCCACCGGGACGTCCTGAAAGGCCGCAGCATGCTCGTCCGGAAGGCGAAGCCCCTCCCCGTGGAATGCATCGTCCGGGGGTACATCACCGGCTCGGCCTGGAAGGACTACACAAACGGCAAACCCGTCTCGGGGATCCGGCTGCCCGCCGGGCTCAAGGAGTCTGCCAGGCTTCCCGAACCGATCTTCACGCCCTCCACGAAGGCCCCCGAGGGGGAGCACGACCTGCCCATCTCGACCGAGGAGATGGCCCGCCTCGTCGGCAAGGAACTCACGGAACGGATCATCGCGCTGAGCCTGGCCATCTACAAGCGCGCCGACGCAATCGGAACCTCCGCGGGCATCATCATCGCGGACACGAAGATGGAGTTCGGCCTGGCAGGCGACGAGCTCATCCTGATCGACGAGGTGCTCACCCCGGATTCCTCGCGGTTCTGGCCCAAGGACGACTACGCCGAAGGCCGCGGACAGAAAAGCTACGACAAGCAGTTCCTCCGGGACTACCTGCTGTCGCTCCGATGGGACCAGAAGCCGCCGGCGCCGCAGTTGCCCCCCGATATCATTGAAAAAACACACCAGAAGTACGAGGAAGCCCTCCTGCGGTTCACGAAAAAGCCGTGATCCCGAAAAAAAGCCCGCTTTCGCCTTGACAGGCCCGCAGGGCATCCTTACTTTATCCGAAATATCGGAAGGGACAGGTGCGCCCGGAAGGGAACACGCGGATCGGACATGGAAAGGCGGGACTACTACGAAATTCTGGGCGTCGACCAAAGCGCCTCCGACGATGACGTGAAGAAGAGCTACCGCAGGCTCGCCATGCAGTACCACCCGGACCGCAATCCCGGGGACAAAAAGGCCGAGGAGAAGTTCAAGGAGGCGGCCGAGGCCTACGAAGTGCTGCGGGACTCCGAGAAACGCAAGATCTACGACCGGTACGGCCACGAAGGGATCAACGGCACCGGCTTTCGAGGCTTCTCCGGCTTCGACGACATCTTCACGAACTTCAGCGACATCTTCGAAGACGTTTTCGGGTTCTCCGGGGCCCGGACGCGGACCCGCTCCTCGGTTCGCCAGGGAGCCGACCTGCGCTACGACCTCAAGATCTCCTTCATGGACGCCGTGAAGGGGACCTCCACCCAGATCGAACTGGAAAAGCTCGAACGCTGCACGGAGTGCTCGGGAACGGGCGCCGCCGCGGGGACGCAGCCCGAAAGCTGCCCCCGATGCGCCGGCCGCGGCACGGTGACGCAGTCGAGCGGTTTCTTCACCATCAGCACCACCTGCCCGCAGTGCCGGGGCGCGGGCCGCGTGATCAAGAATCCCTGCAAAGGGTGCTTCGGGACGGGCAAGGCCAGGAGCCGCAAGACCGTGAGCCTCAAGATTCCCGCGGGTGTCGAGACGGGCTCCCGCCTGCGCCTGCGCGGGGAAGGCGAGGAAGGCGATTTCGGGGGCCCCAGCGGGGACCTCTACGTCTTCATCCACGTCGAGCCCCACGAGTTTTTCGACCGCGACGGCTACGACATCCTCTGCCAGATCCCCATCTCCATCACCCAGGCGACCCTCGGGGCCACGCTCGAGGTGCCGACCGTCGAGGGAAAGGAGTCCCTGAAAGTTCCCCGGGGGACGCAGAGCGGCAGGGTCTTCCGCCTGAAAGGCAAAGGGGTAGCCCACCTCAAGGGCCTCGGCCGCGGGGACCAGGTGGTGCAGGTCCTCGTCAAGATCCCCACCAATCTCACCCGAAAGCAGGAAGACCTGCTGAAGGAATTCGCCAAGCTGGCCGGTGAATCCTCGTCCTGACCCCGCCCCCCTGTTCCATCCCGGGGCGAGCAGGGCCGTGCATGCCCTGAAGACCGCGGGAGATCATGCTCTGCGGACTGTTCCCCGCAAGAAAGAATGGACAATTCGGACTGCATTGATTATATTTCCAACGGACCCAGACGGACTGCAGGAAGAAGGGAAACGTCATGGCAGAGAGAACACCAGTCAGGGAAGTGCCTGTCGAGTTGCTGCGATGGACCTGCAACCCCAACCTGCTCGGTTTCGACACCACGAGGGAGTGCAAGAGAACCGACGGGATCATCGGGCAGAACCGGGCCGTCAAGGCCATCACGCTGGGGCTCGAAATCGAGAGCCCGGGCTACAACATCTACGTCTCCGGGATGACGGGCACGGGCAAGAGCACCACGATCAAGAACCTCCTCGCCCAGCTCGACCTCAAGAAGCCCATCCCCTGCGACATCTGCTACGTCCACAACTTCAAGGACCCCGACAGCCCGCGCGTCATCATGTTTCCGGCGGGGCAGGGCAGAAAGTTCCAGAAGGACATGGACGACCTCGTCGCCCACTTGCGAAAGAACATCCCGCTCATTCTCGAAAGCGACGAGTTCAAGAAGGAATCCGAAGAAACCATCAACGCATACCGGCAGAAGCAGAAGGAGATCATCCGGGAATTCAACGACCGGCTCCTGAAGGAAAATCTCCAGCTTGTCGCCTTTCAGATGGGCCCGTTCACGAGGCAGGACGTCGCCCCCATCGTGGAGGGCCGCCCCGTGCCCTTCGAGCAGCTCGAGGCCCTGGCCGAAGAGGACAAGTTCAGCCGTGACGAGCTGGAGAGGATCCGGCAGAAGCTCGTGGAGATGCGGATCGAGCTCGAGAGCGTCATGCGGGAGACGCGCGAGATCGAGCGGGAGATCCGCAGGCAGATCGGCATTCTCGAACACAAGTACGGCTCGCCCGCCGTGACGGCCCAGATCTCCGACATGCGCCTGCGGTACAGCGACTCCAACGAAAAGGTCATCGGCTATCTCGACGAAGTGCAGGAACACATTCTCTCGAACCTCAAGATGTTCCAGGAGAAGGAGGAGGAGCAGCAGCCGCAGCAGGCTCTTCCCTTCCCCGTGCCCCAGGCGCCCGTGCGCCGCTTCATCGAATTCAAGGTGAACGTGCTCGTGGACAACTCGGAAACCGAGAAGACCCCGATCGTCATCGAGACGGCCCCGACGTTCAAGAATCTCTTCGGCACGATCGAGCGCGAGGTGGACCGCTCGGGGTTCTGGCGCACCGACTTCACCCACATCAAGGCGGGCTCGCTCCTGCGGGCAAACGGCGGCTACATCGTCCTGGACGCCCTCGAAGCCCTCATCGAGCCGGGGGTGTGGACGTTCCTCAAGCGGACGCTGAAGAGCCGCGAGATGAACATGCAGCCCTACGACCCCTTCAGTTTCCTGCCCACGGCGATCAAACCCGAGCCGATCCCGCTGGACATCAAGGTGATCATGATCGGCGACGACTACCTGTACTACCTGCTCTACAACCTGGAGCGGGACTTCCAGGAAATTTTCAAGACGAAGGCCCAGTTCGACGTCGAGATGGCCAACACCGACGAAAACATCCGGGAGTACGTCTGCCTCATCAAGCGCATCGTCGACGAGGAGAAGCTTCTCGATTTCGACAAGAAGGCCGTCTGCACCATCGTGGAGTACGGCGTGCGCCTCACGGGAAGGCAGAAGAAGCTCTCGACCCGCTTCAGCGAAGTCGCCGATCTGATCCGCGAGTCCCACTACTGGGCCAGGAAGGACGGAAGCGGCGTCGTCTCGGACACGCACGTGGACCGCGCCTACGGCGAGAAGATCCACCGCGTCAGCCAGATCGAGGAGAAGATCCAGGAACTCATCGACGACGGCACGATCATGATCGACACGGAGGATGCGGTCGTCGGGCAGGTAAACGGGCTTTCCGTCTACGACATGGGGGAGTACGCCTTCGGCAAGCCCTCGCGGATCACGGCCAAGACCTCCATGGGCCGGGCCGGCATCATCAACATCGAACGCGAGGCCAAGCTCTCGGGGAGAACCCACGACAAGGGGGTGCTCATCCTGGAAGGCTATTTCCGGGGCAAGTACGCCCAGAACATGCCGCTGACGATGAGCGCCAGCATCTGCTTCGAGCAGTCCTACGGCGGCGTGGACGGCGACAGCGCCTCCTCGACGGAGATCTACGCCGTTCTCTCGAGCCTCTCGGAGCTGCCGCTGCGGCAGGACGTCGCCGTGACGGGATCGGTCAACCAGAAGGGAGAGATCCAGCCGATCGGGGGCGTGAACCACAAGATCGAGGGGTTCTACGACGTCTGCCGGGCCCGGGGGCTCACGGGAAGGCAGGGGGTCATGATCCCCTACCTGAACGTGCCGGAACTCGTCCTCCGGAAGGATGTCGTCAAGGCCGTCGCCGAAGGGAAGTTCCACATCTGGCCCATCCGGACCGTAGACGAGGGGATCGAGCTGCTCACGGGTGTGCCGGCAGGGTCCGTCGACGAAAAGGGCGGCTACCCCGAGGGCACGGTCAGCTTCCTCGTGGACAGGAAGCTGCGGTCCCTGGCTGAGGGGCTCAAGTCCTTCGCGGAGGAAACCCGGCCGCAGAAGACGGAGAACGAATCGAACCATCAGAACCAAGGAAAAGGGGAGTAACGCGTATGATCCACCGGAAGCGAGCGGCTGTTGCGTTGATCCTGCTGGCGTGCTGTGTTTCCCTGTACGGGTGTCCCGTCCTCGTCGTCACGGGGGCCGCCGTCGCAGGCGGCACAGGCACCTATTACTACGTGGAAGGCGAGATGAGGACGGACTACTACTTCTCCGTCAGCGCCGTCTGGTCCGCCGTCGAGAAGACGATCGCCGACATGAAGGGGCGAGACGTGGAACCGGACAAGCAGGCAGACGGCGGGAAGATCGTGGCCGTGATCAACGACGAAAAGGTCACGTTCCGGTTCAAGTACAAGGACAAGGACCTCACCACGCTCGGCATCCGCGTGGGAGCCGTGGGCAACGAAGCCGCCTCCAAGGTGATCCACGACCGGGTGGCGGACAATTTGCTTAAAAAATAGGAAACGGGAACGGGAGATGCATCAACCCGGGTGCGGGGTCTCACGCCGCACCGCATGACGAACCGCCCCCGAAAGAGAAACGATGTACAAGACAATTCTGGTCGTCGATGACGAGGAGAGCATCTGCCAGTCCCTGCAGGGGATTCTGAGCGACGAAGGATACGAGGTCCGCACCGTCGGAAGCGGAGAGGAGGCCCTCAAGGCCATCGAAGAGGATCTCCCGGACCTGGTGCTCCTGGACATCTGGCTGCCCGGCATGGACGGCCTCGAAGCCCTCAAGATCATCAAGACCGACTACCCCCAGGTCCCGGTCATCATGATGTCGGGTCACGGCACGATCGAGACGGCCGTGAAGGCGACCAAGCTCGGGGCCTTCGACTTCATCGAAAAGCCGATCTCGCTGGAGAAGGTCGTCCTGCTCGTCAACCACGCCCTCGACCTCGTCCGGCTCGAGGAAGAGAACAAGTTCCTCAAGCAGAAGGTCACTTCCGCCTTCGAACTCATCGGCCAGAGCAAGACCATCATCGAGCTCAAGGAGATGATCCGGATCGTCGCCCCGACGAACGCCTGGATCCTCATCATGGGGGAAAACGGCACAGGCAAGGAACTCGTGGCCCGGTCCATCCACTACCAGAGCAAGAGGGCCCGGCGGCCCTTCATCGAGGTCAACTGCGCGGCCATCCCCGAGGAACTCATCGAGAGCGAGCTGTTCGGCCACGAGAAGGGTTCGTTCACGGGCGCCACGGGCAAGAAGCGGGGCAAGTTCGAGCTCGCCCACGAAGGCACCCTCTTCCTCGACGAGGTGGCCGACATGAGCCTCAAGGCGCAAGCCAAGATCCTGCGGATCCTCCAGGAGAAGAAATTCGAACGCGTGGGCGGCAACAAGTTCATCGACACGGACGTGCGGGTCCTGGCCGCAACGAACAAGGATCTCGAACGGGAGATGGAATCCGAGCGGTTCCGGCAGGACCTCTACTACCGGCTCAACGTCATCCCGCTCACCATCGCACCGCTCAGGGATCGCAAGGAAGACATCCCCATCCTCGCCGCCCAGTTCGTCAACGACTTCTGCGCCAAGGAGGGAGTCGAGCCGAAGGCCATCTCCCCCGACGCCGTCGACGTCTTCATGGAGCACAACTGGCCGGGCAACGTCCGGGAACTCAAGAACATCATGGAGCGCCTTGTCATCATGACGCAGGGCGATACGATCCGGGCCGACGACATCCCGCCCCTCTCGAAGGAAGAACAGCCCGAGGAGGCCATGGACACCATCTTCATGCACAACTCTTACCGCAAGGCCAAGATGGAGTTCGAGAAGAAGTTCATCATGAAGAAACTGCAGGAAAACGAGGGGAACATCTCCAAGACCGCAGACTCCATAGGGCTCGAACGCAGCAACCTCCACCGCAAGATCAAGACGCACAGCCTGGAGTCCAAGAAAGAATAGAAGTGGAGAAGGCATGAAGGTGAGACGGTAGGAACCTGACAGGAACAAAGCCCTTGCGATGTCCGCAAGGGCTTTTTGTTTTTCTCCCTGTACCCGATACCCCAACCCCGATACCCGTTTTCAGAATTCAGTTTTCCGCTTTCGCCGCTGCGAGGGCCGGCTCCTCGGCCTGTTCGACGGGCAGCTCGAAGGCGACGACGGTCCCCCGGGGCTCGTTGTCGGTCACGGTCACGGAACCCCGGTGCTCGCTGATGATGGAGCTCACGATGGCGAGCCCGAGGCCCGAGCCGGATTTCTTCGTCGAGTAGTAGGGCTCGAACATCTTCGCCTTGTCCGCCCGCGAAACGCCGGTGCCGTTGTCCCGGACCTCGACGCGGGCCCGCCGATGTTCCCGGTCGTGCATCGTCGTGACTTCGATCCTCCCCGTTTCCCGGTTCACGGCGGCCACGGCGTTGTCCAGGAGGTTGACCATGACGCGCTTGATCTGTTCGGCATCGAGCCGGAGCCGCGGCATCGCCGCGTCGGGCCGATAGTCGAAGGCGATCTCCTTGTGGGCGTCCTGGTAGAGCACCACGGCGTCGCGGATGACCTCGTTGAGATCGTTCGGGGTGAGATTGGCCACGGGCAT